>NZ_JAKUFF010000048.1:0-37019 GCF_022663305.1 Bacillus cereus group sp. BfR-BA-01408
AGCAAATTGATGAAGAAATCTTGCCTCAACCAAAACCGAAGAAGAAACGTAAAGTTGAAGAAGACGGTTTTGACGACTACATTGACGAAGATGAAGATGACTTTGATGATGTAGATGGAAATGAAGACGAAGATGATGATGTAGAAGATTTGGACAAGGTTCTTGAAGACGAAGACGGAGACGACGATGATCTTGATGATTTAGACGAAGATGAAGATGACTTCGCTGAAGAAGAACTTGAGTATGATGAAACTGAAGAAGAAGAAGAGGAAGAACTGTAGTTCTTGACTTTTCATTATCGTCCATGTAGAATCATTTTTGGGCTCTTTAAAAAAGGACGATAATACTTTTAAAGTGTAAATATAAAAGAAAATTGCTCCCTACTTATTACTTTATGTGATGAGGGGAGCAATTTTCTTTTTTGTTTTTTGTTTAGAAAATAAAAAGAGTCTAACAATAAGATGGATACAGTGTTATCTACATACGTTGCGCTTTGCAACGGTGATTATATAACAGCAAAATAGAAGGGAGCTTTTTCATGACTAAGTATATTTTTGTAACAGGCGGTGTAGTGTCGTCTCTAGGAAAAGGTATTACAGCAGCATCTCTTGGAAGACTTTTAAAAAATCGTGGTTTAAACGTAACGATTCAAAAGTTTGATCCATACATTAACGTAGACCCAGGGACTATGAGCCCATACCAACACGGTGAGGTATTCGTAACAGATGATGGTGCAGAAACTGACTTAGACCTTGGTCACTATGAGCGTTTCATCGACATCAATTTAAATAAATACAGCAACGTAACAACAGGTAAAATTTACTCTTCAGTTCTTCAAAAAGAGCGTCGTGGTGAATACCTAGGAGGAACAGTTCAAGTTATTCCTCACATTACTAACGAAATTAAAGAGCGCGTATACCGTTCTGGTCGCGAAACAAACGCGGACGTTGTTATTACAGAAATCGGTGGAACTGTTGGTGACATTGAGTCTCTACCATTCTTAGAAGCAATCCGTCAAATTAAGAGCGACATCGGTCGTGACAATGTAATGTACATTCACTGTACGTTAATCCCGTACTTAAAAGCAGCGGGTGAAATGAAAACAAAACCAACGCAACATAGCGTTAAAGAGCTTCGCAGTTTAGGTATTCAACCAAATATTATCGTTGTTCGTACAGAAATGCCTGTTTCTCAAGATATGAAAGACAAGCTTGCATTATTCTGTGACATTGATACAAAAGCAGTTATTGAAGCACGCGATGCAGATACTTTATATGCAGTTCCATTATCTCTTCAAGAGCAAAATATGGACCAAATCGTTTGCGATCACTTAAAATTAGACAATCCAGCTGCAGATATGACAGAGTGGACTGCGCTAGTTGAAAAAGTGCGTAACCTTTCTAAGAAAACAAAAATCGCTCTTGTTGGTAAATACGTAGAGCTTCAAGATGCATACATTTCTGTTGTAGAAGCACTTCGTCATGCAGGTTACTCTTTCGACACAGATGTAGAAGTGAAATGGGTAAATGCTGAGCACGTAACAGCAGAGAACGTACAAGAATTAGTAGGAGATACAGATGGTATCCTTGTACCAGGTGGCTTCGGTGATCGTGGTGTAGAAGGTAAAATCGTTGCAATTCAATATGCTCGTGAAAACAAAGTTCCATTCCTAGGAATTTGCTTAGGTATGCAACTTGCATCAATCGAATTCGCACGTAACGTATTAGGATTAGAAGGAGCTAACTCTTCTGAAATCAATCCTGACACACCTTATGCAATCATCGACTTATTACCAGAACAAAAAGATGTAGAAGACTTAGGTGGTACACTTCGTCTTGGTCTATACCCATGTAAGCTTGCTGAAGAAACAAATGCTTACAACGCTTACAATGAGCCGGTTGTATATGAGCGTCATCGTCATCGTTATGAGTTCAACAATCAATTCCGTCCGGATATGGAAAAAGCAGGATTTGTATTCTCTGGTACAAGCCCAGACGGCCGTTTAGTTGAAATTGTTGAATTGAAAGATCACCCTTGGTTCGTAGCAGCACAGTTCCACCCAGAACTTGTTTCTCGTCCAAACCGTCCACAACCATTGTTCCATGACTTCGTAAGAGCGTCTATTACGAATAAAGAGAGCAAGTAATAAAAAAGCGCCTGAAATAGGGCGCTTTTTTTAATATTCATTTAACATTTCATCGATTGTAAATTTGATTCCGTGATATGCAAATAAAGCTATCATTAAGCTTGGGAATCCGTAGCGATTACCTTCATCGTCTGGAATAAGCCCTTTTAACAATTTCGTATCAATATGTACATCTGTATATTGTTCTAGTGATTCATTGCCTTCTTGAATAGCAGAAATGCCGACAATAGAGTGTCCATCTGCTTGAAGTTTTTTTGCTATTGCTACAACTTCTTCATCTGTTGAAAAACGGCTAATAAGAAGTACACGATCTGCAGAAGTTACTTCTACTTCCTTACCATTTTCAAATAGTCGTTTTGCTTGCTTCATTGGTTCAGCACCGAATAGCGCTTCAGCAACAACGCCCTCCATTTCATTTGTACCATGTAAATAAATGAAACCTTCGCCAACTAATGCTTGAGCAAGTAGACGGGCGCTATCTTCTATATTCATTTCCTCTTTTTGAGAAACTCTGGAGAAATAACCGCTTAATTGGGTTGAAAAAATTTTTAACATAATGTTACTCCCTTCGTACGTGTTTACCGGCTTTCATTATAGTTTATTTTTTTAGAAAGGTGAAATCGAAGGTGGCATAACAAAATGGGAAACGGTAAAATAAGAAAGAAATAGGAAGGAATTTGGTAAAGAATAGCGAAAATTAATCGTTAAGATATAAGAAGCTTTAAATCTTGTACTTACACAGAAAGGTTGGGAGTTATGGAAGGGAAAATTTTAATCGTTGATGATCAATATGGCATTCGTGTGTTATTACATGAAGTGTTCCAAAAAGAAGGTTATCAGACATTCCAAGCAGCGAATGGATTTCAAGCTTTAGATATCGTGAAAAAAGATAATCCAGATTTAGTTGTGTTAGATATGAAAATTCCAGGTATGGATGGTATAGAGATTTTAAAGCATGTAAAAGAAATTGATGAGAGTATTAAAGTGATTTTAATGACTGCTTATGGAGAGCTTGATATGATCCAAGAAGCAAAAGATTTAGGTGCTTTAATGCATTTTGCTAAACCATTTGATATTGATGAAATTCGTCAAGCGGTGAGAAATGAGCTCGCTGTAGAGGCTTAAAAATGAATTTTTTATAAAAAATATGGAAAAAAGCGTTTACATGGACTATTGTGCAGGTGAATACGGTTGAGTTTTTGAGTACAAGTTGTTATCCTATTGAGTGTAGAAAAAAGTCCGGTATGTAGATATACATATTTTACCTTATTCTGGTCATACTACCAGCGATAAGAACTTATCGGATACAAAAAACGTTTTTTAGGAGGATTCACCATGCCTTTAGTTTCTATGAAAGAAATGCTAAACAAAGCACTAGAAGGAAAATACGCAGTTGGTCAATTCAACATGAACAACTTAGAGTGGACTCAAGCTATCTTAGCTGCTGCGGAAGAAGAAAAATCTCCTGTAATCCTAGGTGTATCTGAGGGTGCAGCTCGTCATATGACTGGTTTCAAAACAGTTGTAGCTATGGTTAAAGCTTTAATCGAAGAAATGAACATCACTGTTCCTGTAGCGATTCACCTTGACCATGGTTCAAGCTTCGAAAAATGTAAAGAAGCAATCGATGCAGGTTTCACATCTGTAATGATCGACGCTTCTCACCACCCATTCGAAGAAAACGTAGAAACTACTAAAAAAGTAGTAGAATACGCACACGCTCGTAACGTATCTGTTGAAGCTGAGCTTGGAACAGTTGGCGGACAAGAAGACGACGTAATCGCTGAAGGCGTAATTTACGCTGACCCAGCTGAGTGTAAGCACCTTGTTGAAGCAACAGGTATCGATTGCCTAGCTCCAGCTTTAGGTTCTGTACACGGTCCTTACAAAGGTGAGCCTAACTTAGGATTCGCTGAAATGGAACAAGTTCGTGACTTCACTGGCGTACCTTTAGTATTACACGGTGGTACTGGTATCCCAACTGCTGATATCGAAAAAGCTATCTCTTTAGGTACTTCAAAAATCAACGTAAACACTGAGAACCAAATTGAGTTTACAAAAGCTGTTCGTGAAGTATTAAACAAAGACCAAGAAGTTTACGATCCTCGTAAATTTATCGGACCTGGCCGCGACGCTATCAAAGCAACTGTTATTGGTAAAATTCGCGAATTCGGTTCTAACGGTAAAGCGTAAGAATAAAATTCCGTTTTGGAAACCGTCTACTCTTTTAGACGGTTTCCTTTCGTTGTATAATGAAAGCGTGAACAAGTCTAAAGATTTTATCATTTTGTTTTTGAAATAGAAAATAATGTGCATAGTCCTATTAATAAATGTGATAACGTATCTAAATTGATAAAGTAAATTCGATAAATAGTTAATCTTTATCTTTTTGTATTACAGGAGAAATGAAGATAATGGTTTCCTATTTATTGAGTTTTGGGATGGAAAAGTAATTGAGATTCTTAAGGGGGAGCTTTCTATAAAAATATAGAAAGTAAATACATTCACAAGAAGGGAGCTCAATATGGAAAAATTGCTAATTGAAGGCGGAAGAGCTTTAAATGGAACAATTCGCGTGAGTGGTGCAAAGAACAGCGCCGTTGCACTAATTCCAGCGACAATTTTAGCAGATACTCCAGTAACTATTGGTGGTGTCCCTAATATTTCGGACGTGAAAATGTTAGGGGACTTACTAGAGGAAATTGGAGGGAGAGTGACTTATGGACAGGAGGAAGAGATGGTAGTCGATCCTTCTAACATGGTTGCAATGCCTTTACCAAATGGAAAAGTGAAAAAATTGCGTGCTTCTTATTATTTAATGGGTGCGATGCTTGGCCGTTTTAAAAAAGCTGTTATTGGGCTTCCAGGTGGATGTCACTTAGGACCGAGGCCGATTGATCAGCACATTAAAGGGTTTGAAGCGTTAGGTGCACATGTTACGAATGAACAAGGTGCTATCTATTTAAGAGCAGATGAACTACGAGGGGCACGTATTTATTTAGATGTTGTTAGTGTAGGAGCTACGATTAATATTATGCTAGCAGCTGTACGAGCGAAAGGTAGAACTGTTATTGAAAACGCAGCGAAAGAACCAGAGATTATTGATGTAGCTACACTGTTAACTAGCATGGGAGCACGTATTAAAGGTGCTGGTACAGATGTAATCCGAATTGATGGTGTGGATTCACTGCACGGTTGTCATCATACGATCATTCCAGATCGTATTGAAGCGGGTACGTATATGATTTTAGGTGCTGCGTCAGGAGGAGAAGTAACAGTTGATAATGTTATTCCTCAGCATTTGGAGTCAGTTACCGCAAAATTAAGAGAAGCTGGTGTCCAAGTTGAAACGAATGATGACCAAATTACAGTGAACGGTGATAGAAGATTAAAAGTAGTTGATATAAAAACGCTTGTATATCCAGGTTTCCCAACAGATTTACAACAGCCGTTTACAACGCTTTTAACAAAGGCGCATGGAACGGGTGTTGTAACGGATACGATTTATGGCGCACGTTTTAAACATATTGATGAATTACGTCGTATGAATGCGCAAATTAAAGTAGAAGGTCGGTCAGCTATCGTAACTGGTCCTGTTTTATTACAAGGTGCAAAAGTGAAAGCGAGTGATTTGCGAGCTGGAGCAGCCCTTGTTATTGCAGGATTGATGGCGGATGGAATTACAGAAGTAACCGGACTTGAGCATATTGATCGTGGCTATGAAAATATAGTAGACAAGCTTAAAGGGCTTGGTGCAAACATTTGGCGAGAACAAATGACAAAGCAAGAAATTGAAGAAATGAAGAACGCATAAGTGATACTTCCGCGAGGGGGAAGTATCACTACTTGCGGAAGTACACTTTATAGAAAAACACGGTTCACAAAATACGGCAGAAATATAAAGGCTTAAAGGAGAGGGATTATCGTGGAAAGAAGTTTATCTATGGAGTTAGTACGTGTAACAGAGGCTGCAGCTTTATCATCAGCGCGTTGGATGGGACGCGGGAAAAAGGATGAGGCAGACGGTGCAGCAACATCAGCTATGCGTGATGTATTTGATACAATTCCGATGAAAGGTACAGTTGTAATTGGTGAAGGTGAAATGGATGAAGCACCAATGCTATATATCGGAGAAAAATTAGGTACAGGATATGGTCCGCGTGTAGACGTTGCAGTTGATCCTTTAGAAGGGACAAACATTGTAGCAGCTGGTGGATGGAATGCTCTTGCTGTTATTGCAATTGCAGATCATGGTAATTTGTTACATGCTCCTGACATGTACATGGATAAAATCGCGGTTGGCCCAGAAGCGGTTGGGGCGGTCGATATTGATGCGCCTATTATCGATAACTTACGTGCAGTTGCGAAAGCGAAAAACAAAGATATTGAAGATGTTGTAGCGACAGTTTTAAACCGTCCACGTCATCAAGCAATTATTGAAGAAATTCGTAAAGCTGGTGCTCGCATTAAATTGATTAATGATGGAGACGTAGCTGGCGCAATCAACACAGCATTTGATCGTACAGGTGTAGATATTTTATTCGGCTCTGGTGGTGCGCCTGAGGGTGTGTTAGCGGCAGTTGCATTAAAATGTTTAGGTGGAGAAATTCACGGGAAATTATTACCACAAAACGAAGCTGAATTGGCGCGTTGCAAAAAGATGGGCATAGACGACATCAACCGCATCCTTCGCATGGAGGACTTAGTAAAAGGTGACGATGCAATCTTCGCAGCAACAGGTGTAACAGACGGAGAACTATTACGCGGCGTTCAATTTAAAGGTAGCGTAGGAACAACACAATCCCTTGTTATGCGCGCAAAATCAGGCACAGTACGCTTCGTAGACGGACGTCACAGCTTAAATAAAAAACCGAACTTGGTTATTAAATAAAAAGTGGAAGCGGCTCGTTCAGAATCGTAGGCTATTTGGAGCTCTCAACCTTGAAGCGCTCTTTGCTTCGAGTGAGAGAGTGGAAGAACCGGGGATTCTAGCTGATGAAACTAGATTAAATAAAAAGCGAAGACAAATTTTCTTGTCTTCGCTTCTTGTATTTGTGTTTCAACGTATTGATTAAAACTAGATAAAAGGGTTACAATAGTGAATATTACCCTACTTGAACTTATTGCCTTTCATTATTAATTATTTGCCTTCCGTATTTTTTCCCTTTACCCATGTGAAAAGAGAATAACGTTAAAGTGTGGTGTCTGAATGAATTTGTCAATTGCAGCATTAGAAAACATGAAATTAAAAGAGTTATACGAGCTTGCGAAAGAATTTAAAATTTCGTATTATAGCAAATTAACGAAAAAAGAGTTAATCTTCGCCATTTTAAAAGCTCGAGCAGAAAAAGAAGGTTTCTTCTTCATGGAAGGCGTATTAGAAATTATTCAATCAGAAGGATTTGGATTCCTCCGTCCTATCAACTACTCTCCAAGCTCAGAAGATATTTATATCTCAGCTTCGCAAATTCGTCGTTTCGATTTACGTAATGGAGATAAGGTTTCTGGTAAAGTACGACCTCCGAAAGAAAATGAACGCTACTTTGGATTATTACAAGTTGAAGCTGTAAACGGAGATGATCCAGAGTCAGCAAAAGAGCGTGTGCATTTCCCTGCATTAACACCATTATACCCAGATCGCCAAATGAAATTGGAAACGGAACCGAAAAAGTTACCGACACGCATCATGGATTTAATTGCACCAGTTGGATTTGGACAACGTGGTTTAATTGTCGCGCCTCCAAAGGCTGGTAAAACTAGTCTATTAAAAGAAATCGCACACAGTGTTACAACAAATCATCCGGAAGCTGAATTAATTGTCCTTCTAATTGATGAGCGTCCAGAGGAAGTAACAGATATTGAACGTTCTGTTAAAGGAGATGTTGTAAGCTCTACTTTTGATGAAGTACCAGAAAATCATATTAAAGTAGCGGAACTTGTGTTAGAACGTGCAATGCGTCTTGTAGAGCACAAAAAAGATGTTATCATTTTAATGGATAGTATTACCCGTTTAGCGCGAGCTTACAACCTTGTTATTCCGCCAAGTGGTAGAACATTATCGGGTGGTATCGACCCAGCTGCCTTCCATAGACCGAAGCGTTTCTTTGGAGCTGCACGTAATATTGAAGAAGGCGGTAGCTTAACAATTTTAGCAACAGCGCTTGTTGATACAGGATCTCGTATGGACGATGTAATTTACGAAGAATTTAAAGGAACTGGAAATATGGAACTTCACTTAGATCGTTCATTAGCTGAGCGTCGTATCTTCCCGGCAATTGATATTCGCCGTTCTGGTACACGTAAAGAGGATCTATTAATTCCGAAAGAACATTTAGACAAGCTATGGGGTATTCGTAAAACAATGCGTGATACACCAGACTTTGTTGAAGGTTTCTTACGTAAACTTCGTCAAACAAAGACAAATGAAGAATTTTTACAAAACATTGTTGCAGATTCGAAAAGATATGTAACAACGAAGTAAAGGGAAAAGATTGGGACTCGCTTATTTTATGGTAAGCGAGTTTTTTATGTTTTTTAGGTGATCTTAAAGAGAGATGAGTGGAAGGGCATTAGTTAGTTCTAGTTGGATGAGTTGCCTCCACTTTAAGGTGTTATCCAGCTCCAGCGGCTAGAATCTCCGGTCATTTCACTCTCTCGCTCGAAGCAAAAAGCGCTTCAAGGTCGAGAGTTCTAAATGCCCTGCGATTCTGAGCGAGCCGCTTCTGCTTTTAAAATTAAAAAGACAAAAACAGGTAGTTGCAAAATGAAGTTAGCCTTGTTATAATTTCATCATATGTGTTTCATCAATATAGTTGTGTATGCAGCTGAAGATGAAAAACTCTGTTTCGAAAATGATTCAGGGCGGAAGGAGATGAAAAGAATGAAAGCAGGAATTCACCCAGATTACAAGAAAGTTGTATTCATGGACACAAACACAGGCTTCAAATTCTTAAGCGGATCTACTAGAGGATCTAACGAAACTGTTGAGTGGGAAGATGGTAACACTTATCCATTACTAAAAGTTGAGATCAGTTCTGATTCTCACCCATTCTACACTGGACGTCAGAAGTTTGCTACTGCAGACGGACGCGTTGACCGCTTCAATAAGAAATACGGTCTTAAGTAATAAAAACATAAAACAGGCAAGTGTATCTATTCGCTTGTCTGTTTTTTTTGCGAAAATATTATACCTTTACCCTACTTTTAATTAAAAAGTAGATGAAAGGAGAGCTTCATGTACTTAATAAATCAGAACGGTTGGATTGAAGTGATTTGCGGTAGTATGTTTTCTGGTAAATCAGAAGAGCTTATCCGCCGTGTGCGTCGTACGCAATTTGCGAAACAACATGCAATTGTATTTAAACCATGTATTGATAATCGCTATAGTGAAGAAGACGTTGTATCACATAACGGATTAAAGGTAAAAGCAGTTCCTGTTTCAGCTTCAAAAGATATATTTGAACATATCACTGAAGAAATGGATGTAATTGCAATCGATGAGGTGCAATTCTTTGATGGGGACATTGTGGAAGTGGTGCAAGTATTGGCAAATCGTGGCTATCGTGTCATTGTAGCTGGTTTAGACCAAGATTTCCGTGGTCTACCATTTGGACAAGTTCCTCAGCTGATGGCGATTGCTGAACATGTAACAAAACTACAAGCAGTATGTTCTGCATGTGGATCTCCGGCAAGTCGTACACAACGATTAATTGATGGAGAACCAGCGGCATTTGATGATCCGATTATTTTAGTTGGTGCTTCAGAATCGTATGAACCACGCTGTCGTCATTGTCATGCAGTTCCTACAAACAAAGATAAGTAAAACTCGCTGCGCAAGGCGGGTTTTTTTCAGAATAGAGAGTGTGAGTGGTGTGAGCCACTTGCGCTTTAAGTTGTGATATCTAGCTCCAGCGGCTAGAATCTCCAGCCATTTCACTCTCTCGCTTGAAGCAAAAAGCGCTTCAAGGTTGAGAGTTCCAATGGCCTACAATTCTGAGCAAGCCGCTTACGCTTTTAAATATAATTTGCGTTTTTTTGAGTAAGTACCATATACTATTTGTATTAGATACTAGGATGTAGAGGTGAATGATGTGTTAGATCGTTTGCAAGCTGTAGAAAATCGTTATGAGAAGTTAAATGAATTGCTAAGCGACCCAGCAATTATTAGTGATTCAAATAAGCTTCGTGAATATTCAAAGGAACAGTCTGATATACAGGAAACGGTAGAGGTGTATCGTGAGTATAAGGATGTTCGTGAGCAATTAAAAGATGCGAAAGCAATGTTAGAAGATAAGTTAGACGCAGAAATGCGTGAAATGGTAAAAGAAGAGGTTTCTGAGTTAGAATCACAAGAAAAAACATTATCAGAGCGTCTGAAAATTTTACTTGTACCAAAAGACCCTAACGATGATAAGAACGTTATCGTTGAGGTTCGTGGAGCTGCTGGTGGCGACGAGGCCGCTTTATTTGCTGGTGACTTATACCGTATGTATAGCCGTTACGCTGAGGTGCAAGGTTGGAAAACGGAGATTATCGAGGCTAGCTATACAGAGTTAGGTGGATATAAAGAGATTATCTTTATGATTAACGGTAAAGGTGCTTTCGCGAAGCTGAAATTCGAGAATGGCGCTCACCGTGTACAACGTGTTCCTGAAACGGAATCTGGTGGACGTATCCATACATCTACAGCAACTGTAGCTGTATTACCAGAGGCAGAAGAAGTAGAAATTGATATTCATGAGAAAGATGTTCGTGTTGATACATTCGCTTCTAGTGGACCTGGTGGACAGAGCGTTAATACAACGATGTCAGCGGTACGTTTAACGCATTTACCGACTGGTGTAGTTGTATCATGTCAGGATGAGAAATCACAAATTAAGAATAAAGAAAAAGCGATGAAAGTATTACGCGCACGTGTTTATGATAAGTTTAGACAAGAAGCACAAGCTGAGTATGATCAAAACCGTAAACAAGCTGTTGGTACGGGTGATCGTTCAGAGCGTATTCGTACGTATAACTTCCCGCAAAACCGTGTTACAGACCATCGAATCGGTTTAACGATTCAAAAGTTAGATCAAATCTTACAAGGTAAGTTAGATGATTTCATCAATGCCTTAGTAATGGAAGATCAGGCTCAAAGGATGGAGGCAGCTGAGTAATGCGTGTCTATGAAGCCCTGAAATGGGCTTCTTCTTTTTTACAGGAGAATGGACGAGATGAAAATGCGGGAGAAATTGTCCTTTGTCATGTATTAAAGACGAATAGAACAGGATTATTGATGAATATGCGTGAAGAAATAACTGCGGAACAAGAAAAAAATTTTACAGAGTTTATCCACAAGCATGTAGAAGGTATTCCTATTCAATATATGATTGGTCATGAAATGTTTTATGGAAGATCGTTCTTTGTGAATGAAGAAGTATTAATACCAAGACCGGAAACAGAAGAGCTTATAGTAGGAGTGTTAGAAAGAATCGAGCGTCATTTTGGTGATGAGAAACTACATGTAGCAGATATCGGTACAGGTAGTGGAGCGATTTCGATTACGCTTGCTTTGGAAAATAAAAATCTTCATGTGTATACGGTAGATATTGCGCAGGAGTCGATTGAAGTTGCACAAGAAAATGCGAAAACTTTGGGCGCAGAAGTAACGTTCTATCATGGTGATTTATTATCACCATTTTATGAAACGGGTCAAAAGTTAGATGTTGTTGTTTCAAATCCTCCATATATACCGGAAGAAGATTGGCGTGGTCTTTCTCCCGTGGTGAAAGAGCATGAGCCAAAGAGAGCGCTTGTTGGTGGTGAAGACGGACTAGATTTCTATCGCCGCTTTATGGAAGAGTTACCGAATGTGTTGCAGAAGAAAGCAATTGTCGCATTTGAAATTGGAGTAGGGCAAGGTGAGGACGTGAAAGGGCTGTTACAACAAGCATTTCCACATGCTCATGTTGAGGTTGTTTTTGATATTAATGGAAAAGATCGTATGGTATTTGCGGAGATGGAGTAAGGTTTACACCTTACTCTATTTTTTTGTGGAAAAATTCATATAGATTTTGAATTTAATAGTTTAGAAAGATGAAAGTCTGTCCACACTGTTTGTAGAAGGGACGGTGGAGGAAATGAAAAAACAAGTTATTGCTTATCTTCTTCTATTATTAATTGGTGCACAGTTA
The DNA here is from genome assembly GCF_022663305.1 of Bacillus cereus group sp. BfR-BA-01408. Lineage (NCBI taxonomy): Bacteria > Bacillati > Bacillota > Bacilli > Caryophanales > Bacillaceae > Bacillus > Bacillus cereus group sp. BfR-BA-01408. The sequence continues at coordinate 12,322 of NZ_JAKUFF010000048.1, forward strand.
CTTGTGCAGTTTGGATATATGAAAGCTGATGCGAAAGGGCCTTCAGTTATTCCGAAAGAGGCCGTTCGATTACGGATTTTAGCAAATAGTGATTCAGATAAAGACCAGGCGTTAAAGCGTAAAGTGCGTGATGAAGTAAAAGCACAAATTGATGGATGGGTAGCTGATTTAACTTCATTTGAAGAGGCACGCAAGGTCATTCAAAGTCATATTCCAGAAATCGAAAAAACAGTAGCAAATACGTTGAAAAAAGAAGGAAGTAAAGATTCATTTCAAGTGAAATTCAGTAAAAATGTAAAGTTTCCTACAAAGGTATATGGGAATTTTATTTATCCGGCAGGGGAATATGAAGCAGTTTTAATTACAATTGGGGAAGGTGAAGGGGCAAACTGGTGGTGTGTACTATTTCCGCCGATGTGTTTCTTAGATTTTTCAAGTGGTACAGCTGTAAGGAAAGAAGAACATGTTGTGAAGGCTGAATCTCCTGAAGAGGAGCAAGTGAAACAAATAGATGATGAAGAAGTAGTAAATGCAGAAGAGAAAAAAGGAGATGAGGTGAAGGAAAAGAAAGTTGTAAAGCAGGAAGTGGCAAAAAAAGTAACAGCTTCTGAAAAGAAAGTAGTAAAAAATGAAACGAAAGTAGAAGAACAACCTGTAAGTAAAGAGGAAACAAAAGATGTGGAAAAAGTGGAGAAACCTGTGGAACAAAAACAAGAAAAGCGAAATGAGTATGTAAAAGTAGAGGAGGAAGAAGAGAAGCCAGAAGTTAAGTTATTTATTGTAGAAGCTTTTACATCTTTATTCTCTAAATAGTACTATTTGTAAATCCCTTCTCATATATAAAAAAGAGGAGGGATTTATTATGAAGAAGGTATATTTTGCGACGAAGGCAGATGTGGAAAGATTGCATTCTTTTTTCGGACAAGCTAATAAAAAAGATGATAAAATAAATGAGTTGTACGCGCAGTTTATGATTTTGGAAGAGGCGGAAGAAATACGGGCAGTCATTGGATATGAACAAAGTGAAGAAAACGCACTGATTCGTTCTTGTTTATTCACACCTAATGTGGATAAACAGACTTTCTTATATTTTTTTGAAATGTTTTTGCAGTATATGAAAGAAAAAAATATTCGACAATTGTACTTACTAACAAATCATCCACAATCTATAACGATCTTTCAGTTTTTTGACTTTGTTACGATAGAAAAAGAGAACGTACCAGAGGGAATTCGACAGTTAGAACACTTTTGTAAAAATATAAAAGAGCCAAATGCAATAATACTAAATTGTCAGCTATTCACAAAGTTATCCACGGATTAATTAGGTTTATCCACATTTTGTGGATAAACCTTGTTTGTCTTTTGGATAAATCTCATAGTAAACTAAAAATAGACAAGTATTTCAGGGTAGAAAAGGACGTGGGAAAAAATGCATACAAATATGTGGGTTGTGGATAATGTTGTGGAAAGAAAAAAATATTATCCACAGTTACAAGAAGCAGCAAAATTATTAAGGGAAAATGAGGCGATTGCCTTCCCTACAGAAACGGTATATGGACTAGGTGCAAACGCGATGAATGATGAAGCGATTGCGAAAATTTTTGAGGCGAAAGGAAGACCGAGTGATAATCCACTTATTGTCCACATCGGTACAAAATCGCAGTTAGATGGGATTGTGAAGGAAATTCCGCCAGTTGCAGAAAAGTTAATGGAGCATTTTTGGCCGGGCCCTTTAACAATTATTTTACCTAGAAAAGAAGGAATTTCAGAGAAGGTAACGGCAGGACTTAATACGGTTGGAGTAAGAATGCCTGATCATCCAGTAGCTCTTGCTCTTATTGAAGAGGCAAATGTACCTGTTGCAGCACCTAGTGCAAATCGTTCAGGTCGTCCAAGTCCGACGTTAGCATCTCACGTATATGAAGATTTAAATGAGAAAATCGCAGGTATTGTAGATGGTGGTGCAACCGGAGTAGGTGTTGAATCGACTGTAATTGATTGTACGAGCACTGTTCCAACGATATTACGCCCAGGTGGGATTACGAAAGAACAATTAGAATCGGTAATCGGCACGGTTTCTTTAGATCCGGCTTTAAAGGATGAGAAGGAAAAACCGAAATCACCTGGAATGAAATATACACATTATGCACCGAAAGCGCCGCTAAGTATTGTTGAAGGTTCACGTGAATTTATTCAACGCCTTGCGGATGAGAAGAAGGAAGAAGGATTCAAAGTCGGTGTATTAACGACAGAAGAGTATCAGCACGTATATAACGCGGATGTTGTATTGTCTTGTGGTGTTCGAAGCGATTTAGCTAGCGTTGCGACTAAATTATATGATGTACTTAGAACGTTTGATGCAAGTGAAGTGGATGTTATTTTTAGTGAATCATTCCCGAATGAAGGAATAGGGAATGCTATTATGAATCGATTAACAAAAGCGGCAGGACATCAAATTATTACCGAATGATAAGGTACGATTAGCAAACAGAATATTTCTCCTCGGATAAGCATATTTTGAAGTAGCACGTCCGAGGAGGGACATGAATGACGTTTGAACAGCTAATACCTTTAATAATTATGGCATTCGCCTTAGGGATGGATGCGTTCTCGGTAAGTCTTGGGATGGGAATGATGACCTTAAAGATAAGACAAATCCTGTATATCGGTGTGACGATAGGGATATTTCATATTATCATGCCATTTATAGGGATGGTATTAGGTCGTTTTTTATCAGAACAGTATGGAGACATTGCACATTTTGCTGGTGCTATTTTATTAATCGGATTAGGATTTTATATTGTATATTCATCTATCTTGGAGAATGAAGAGACTCGAACGGCCCCTATTGGAATTAGTTTATTCGTATTTGCATTTGGGGTTAGTATAGACAGTTTTTCAGTAGGTCTTAGTCTTGGTATTTATGGGGCGCAGACAATTATTACGATATTACTTTTTGGATTTGTTAGTATGTTATTAGCGTGGATTGGTCTATTCATTGGGAGACATGCGAAAGATATGCTCGGTACATATGGCGAGATAGTAGGTGGTATCATTTTGGTTGGATTTGGATTATATCTCCTTTTTCCTATATAATTTTAGGGGGAGGGCGTTATGAACAAGTTATTGGAATGGTATATTCGATTTGTAACTTTTTTTCCGAGATGGTTACGACTGCTTATTATTTGGGGTATTATTTTACAAATTTCAGTTTTAGGTTGGATTAAATTAATTCGCGAATGATAGGATAGTTCCTTTCTGTGCATAGTTTTGTTTGTACTATACTGATTGCGCTAAAAAATTACAATATAGAAAGGATGAGATGGATGACGAGGTTGAAGCAAGTTTTTGGTGTTATTATTAGTTTTTTTGTTTTTTGGTTTAGTATGCTCGGTGTACAAATGTTTGCTGAGTTTTTAGATATTGAGTCATTGAAGTTTGTTGCGGGGAAAACGGAGGCAGCGCGTGCTTTTTATTCTCCATACCCGTTTTTAATTGTTTTTCTTATTACATTGCTTTCCCTTTACTTCTTCGTAATTAAGCTTGGGAAACCGAAAAAAGAGAAAGTACCTACTTTAGAGGAGCAGAAAGAAGAGATATAAGGGGGATACTATGTCTAACATTTCTTTGGCAGAAGCTGTAAAATTAAAAAGTGTATTATCGAAAAGAATACATGAATTAGAAGAAGAGATGAATCAAATTGGATTTGTTGAAATTGAAAAAGGTGATACACTTCCAAAACAGACGCGTACATTGGTGCAGGTTGAACAGGAACTAGATGAAGTTCGCGCTGATTTTCGTCTTTTAGATAAATTAATGTATGAAGCAAATATCCGAAATGAAGTGAATTTCAACGGAGAGAATATAACGATTGTTGAAGCGATAGAACTTGCAACGCAGTTACGTGCAAAAGCTCGAAAGTGTAAAGAGTTTGGCGTGAGTAAGAAAGAAGAACATGTATATTCTTACGGTGAAACATCATCGCTTGTAAAAGTAGCCATGTTTGATCCAGAAGTATATCGTGTAAAAGGTTTAGAGTTAGAGAGACAAGCTAATAGGTTATCTAACTTAATTAATGCGAAAAACTATGCCATTGAACTAGACTTTGATGGTGAAAAATACTTTTAAACCTTGAAGTGGTGAGACTCTGCTTCAAGGCATAGAAGAAGACCACTTTTGTAAAAATGAGATTTGTGATGGCCAAAGGACAACCAATCATCCAATAACCGATCACACTGTTACTTTTTACCGATGACCAATAATGGTAAAAGAGGTCGATGACCAATACTGAAAAATTATTTTTCTTCTTCTATGAAAGGGGTGTACCAAATTAATTTGGTACACCTTTTTATATTATTGTTACTTCTATTCTGAGGGGACGCTTCCTATCCAGTTCCAGTGGCCAGATCTTCGCATCTAAGAACCTTAACTGGTCAGAGCTGAACGAGTCGCCCCCACTTTTAGCTATTATCCAGCTCCAGCGGCTAGAATCTCCGGCCATTTCACTCTCTCGCTCGAAGCAAAAAGCGCTTCAAGGTCGAGAGTTCTAATGTCCTGCGATTCTGAGCGAGCCGCTTCCGCTTTTAAACTGGCCTCACTAATTCAAATTGTTCTCCTAGTTTTGCGTAGTTGTGTCCTGCTAGGCGGCTTACTGGTTTTAGTCCTTCTGCATGAATGCGTCCATTTTCGTATAGGTGGTCTGCGACGTGGAAACGAACGACGCGTCCGATTAGTAGATCGCAAGCCGGTGAGTCTTCTGTTCCGCCGAGAGGGATTGCGCGTTCTAGTACGCATTCCATTCGAATATTTGCTTCTTTTACACCTGGAACGGAGATGACATCACTTTCAATTGGTGTTAATTTTGCTAGTTCAATTTCACTTTCATTTGGAGGGAGATTAGCTGCTGTTTCGTTAATTGCCGCTACGTATGATTCATCAGAGATATGTACGACAAATTCCCCTTTTTCAATTGCGTTTCGGGAAGTGTCCTTTCTTTCTCCAGCTTTTCGTTGTACAGAAACTGAAATAAGTGGTGGATTTGCAGCAACGATGTTGAAGTAACTATATGGTGCGCCGTTTAATACGCCGTCTTTTGTTACAGAAGTAACAAATGCGACAGGGCGTGGGATGATACTTCCCGTTAATAATTTGTAATTCTCTTTTTCCGATTGTTCATTTGGATTAATGGATAACATGATTGAAATCCCCTTTCTAAATATGACGACTTATTGTTTGTTTACAAGATGTTAGTGGAAAACTCCTGCTGAAAATAATATTTTTATTACATAAAAAGAACTTACTTCAACCACAATGAAGTAAGTTCCACCTAAATAATCTCGAATTCAAGATAAAAATTATAGTAAAACGTATGCGCCAGGACCGATTAAAGCTACACCGATAGCAACAGCGATTAACATTAAGTTATATTCATATCCATTTTGAGTTACCCAGTAACCGTTTTTTCCATGAACAGTGAATATCGCCATTAACATTGTTCCAACGATAAATAATGAACCGATTGCAGTGAAAATACCTGATGCGAATAAGAAACCACCTAATAATTCAGTTGCGCCAGCCATAAATGCCATAAATACACCAGGGCGTAAACCGATTGATTCCATCCAGCCACCTGTTCCTTTTAAACCGTAACCGCCGAACCAACCAAATAATTTTTGAGCACCATGACCCATGAATGTAATACCTATAATAAGACGAATAATAAGAAGACCGAAATCCATCATTTTTGAAAACCTCCTAAAAGTTATTAACTTACCTTACGTAAGTAATAATAAAATAGTTACTTACTTTAGTCAAGTGGATTTCGAAAAAAGTTTGAAAAAAATTTTACAAATTAACAACAAAAAATAAAATGTAGTAAAGACCTCTAGACAAGTTGGGTAAAAAAAGAGAAAATATAAGTAGAAGTTAACTTCTTATTGTTATTCAGACAATCAGAATTGACTGGAATTTTGTGAGACGCTACAATAAGAGTCTAGTAGTAATGACGTAATTTATTTCGAAAGCGTTTTTACAGTATAATATTCGAAGTATGAGGTCTTACGTTTATTCTGATCTTTAATAGAGATTGCCCTATAAACTTTTAGGTAAATTATAAGGAGGACTATCCTATGTTTAAAAAATTATTCGGTCTTGGTTCAAAAACAAATGAAGAAACAATCGTAGCTCCATTAACTGGAGCAGTGAAAAATATTGAAGAAGTACCAGATCCAGTATTCGCTGGTCGTATGATGGGTGACGGTGTTGCAATCGATCCTACTGAAGGTGTAGTTGTATCTCCAGTTGATGGCGAAATCGTACAATTATTCCACACGAAACATGCAATTGGAATTAAAGCGAAAAACGGTACAGAAATTTTAATCCACGTTGGATTAGAAACTGTAAAAATGGAAGGTGAAGGTTTCGAAGCTCACGTTTCTGAAGGACAAGCTGTAAAAGCTGGAGATAAATTAATCTCATTCGACTTAGAATTAATTCGTGAAAAAGCGAAAAGCACAATTACTCCAATCGTTATTACAAACACAGATGCAGCTGAGTCTATTAAGACAACTGTAGGTGTAACTGCTACAAAAGGTTCAACAGAAGTAATGAAAGTTACAATGAAATAATTATCACATGAAAGGAATCCGTTTCGTATGAAATGGATTCCTTATTTTGTTTTGTAGTCTGTTCCTTATATATGGTAAAATACTTTGGGCACTTGGAAATAGGGTTTCACATATATGTGGATAAGGCGCATTTTTCTTAGAAAAAATATAAGAGAAATGCGCCTTTCGTATATTCACATTTCTTTTGTTCTATTGTAATGTACGCTATGATAAAAGGAAGGAAATAGAGAAAAGGGGTGGGTTTAGATGAAACGAGTATTATTTGTTTGCACTGGAAATACATGCCGTAGTCCGATGGCTGAGGCGTTACTGCGCCATTATGGAGAAGGTAAGTTTGAAGTGCAATCTGCTGGTGTTTTCGCCTATCCTGGAAGTGATGCGTCGGTACATGCAAAAGAAGCTTTAGCTGAAAAGGGAATTGCAATCGATCATGCTTCACAGCAGGTAAACGAAGCCTTAATTGATTGGGCAGATATTATAGTAACAATGACGGAAAACCATAAGGAAATTATCCTTGGGCATTATCCGAGTGTTGAAGGGAAAGTAGATACATTATATGGACTAACTGAGGGGATGAGTAAGGATATTTCAGATCCATTCGGCGGATCTCTCTCTATTTATAAAGAAACATTAGAAGAGATGGAAAAACTTGTACAAACTTTACTGAAAAAACATTCAGAAGGTTGATGTTTCGTGTATAATACGATATTGGAGATCACTTCGTCCCATTAAAGGATTAAGTGAGAATGAAGATAATGGATTGAAACTTTGGAGGGGTAAAAATGAAAGTAGTAGTAGCATCTGATCACGGCGGTATGAATATCCGTAAAGAACTTGTAAGTTTATTAGAAGAGTTAAATATTGAATATATTGATTTAGGTTGTGAATGTGAAGCTGGTTCTGTTGATTACCCTGATTTTGCGTTTCCAGCAGCGGAAATGGTAGCAAATGGCGAAGTAGATCGTGGTATTTTAGTTTGTGGGACAGGCATCGGTATGTCAATTGCTGCAAACAAAGTAAATGGTATTCGTTGTGCGTTAGTTCATGATACTTTCAGTGCGAGAGCAACGAGAGAGCATAACGATACAAACATGTTAGCAATGGGCGAGCGTGTAATTGGTGCTGGTCTAGCACGTGACATCGCAAAAATTTGGTTAACAACTGAATTTGAAGGCGGCCGTCACGAAAACCGCGTAGGAAAAATTAAAACATACGAAGCAAAGTAATAGATTCTAACTAGAAGCAGTAGGAAATATAATTTGGTGAACCAACCTGTGAAAGGAAGAGGCGTAATGACAGAAATCGTAAAGGTAAGAGAACAGCTACAAATTTCGCTTTCTGATTTCCAAGAACAAGCTTCATTACAAAGTGGTCAAATTTTTGTAGTGGGGTGTAGTACGAGCGAAGTGCTAGGAGAAAGAATTGGGACATCAGGAACGATGGAAGTAGCAGAGGCGATTTTTTCTGAGTTAAAACAATTTCAAGAACAAACAGGTATTGAGTTGGCGTTTCAATGTTGTGAGCATTTAAACCGTGCTTTAGTAGTTGAGAAAGAGTTGGCGATGAAATATCAATTTGAAATTGTAACAGTTACGCCTGTTAGATCAGCAGGTGGTGCATTAGCAACATATGCTTATCACAATTTGAAAGATCCGGTAGTAATTGAGTTTATTAAAGCAGATGCGGGAATGGATATTGGTGATACATTTATCGGTATGCATTTAAAGCACGTAGCTGTTCCGGTTCGTACTAGTGTGAAGGAAATTGGAAGTGCACATGTAACGATGGCAACAACACGTGGAAAGCTAATTGGTGGAGCACGTGCTGTTTATGCGGCGAAGGAAGAGACTATCACTTGCCGTTAAAGTTATGAATAAGGTATGTTGTCTGACTTTATTATAGAAGAAAGAAAAGACCGATTTTCGGTCTTTTTTTTCTTTTATGATATAGAAAGTCATGTTAGAATGTAGTTGAAAACATGAAGGTTCGAAAGAATTACAACCTGAATTTTCGTTTTTTCTGAATAAATAAGAAAAAACTGTTGGGAATCGATGTAATTCGTTCAGAAAAGGGGGATTTTGGTGGATCATTTAAAACGTCAAGATGAAAAGGTATTTGCTGCAATTGAGGCAGAACTAGGAAGACAGCGTTCGAAGATTGAGTTAATTGCTTCGGAAAACTTCGTAAGTGAAGCAGTAATGGAGGCGCAAGGTTCTGTTTTAACGAATAAGTATGCTGAAGGATATCCTGGGAAACGTTACTATGGTGGTTGTGAACATGTAGACGTAGTAGAAGATATCGCACGTGATCGCGTGAAAGAAATTTTCGGCGCAGAGCACGTAAATGTTCAACCGCATTCTGGTGCACAAGCGAACATGGCAGTATACTTCACGATTTTAGAGCAAGGCGATACAGTACTTGGTATGAATTTATCTCATGGTGGTCACTTAACACACGGAAGCCCTGTTAACTTCAGTGGAGTACAATATAATTTCGTAGAATATGGCGTGGATGCTGAATCTCACCGTATTAATTACGATGATGTATTAGCAAAAGCGAAAGAACATAAACCAAAATTAATCGTTGCAGGTGCAAGTGCGTACCCTCGTGTTATCGATTTCAAACGATTCCGTGAGATTGCAGATGAAGTGGGCGCATACTTAATGGTTGATATGGCACATATCGCAGGTTTAGTAGCGGCTGGTTTACATCCAAATCCAGTGCCACATGCACATTTCGTTACAACAACAACACATAAAACATTACGTGGTCCACGTGGTGGTATGATTTTATGTGAAGAGCAATTTGCAAAACAAATTGATAAATCAATCTTCCCTGGTATTCAAGGTGGTCCACTTATGCACGTAATCGCTGCAAAAGCTGTTGCGTTTGGTGAGGCACTTCAAGATGATTTCAAAACATATGCACAAAATATCATTAACAATGCGAACCGCTTAGCTGAAGGTCTTCAAAAAGAAGGACTTACACTTGTTTCTGGTGGAACAGACAATCACTTAATCCTAATTGATGTTCGTAACCTAGAAATCACAGGTAAAGTAGCAGAGCACGTATTGGACGAAGTTGGTATTACAGTGAACAAAAATACAATTCCATTTGAAACAGCAAGCCCATTTGTAACAAGTGGTGTACGTATCGGTACAGCAGCTGTAACATCTCGTGGTTTCGGTTTAGAAGAAATGGATGAAATTGCGTCACTTATTGCTTACACATTAAAAAATCATGAAAATGAAGCTGCATTAGAAGAAGCACGTAAGCGTGTAGAAGCGTTAACGAGCAAATTCCCAATGTACACAGATCTATAATAGATTGAAGAAGGCTGCTGAGACGTAATTGTTTTAGCAGTCTTTTTTGTGGACATATATTGTTCTTTAAGTATGTATACAAATGATGAATAAATTTTGGCGATATAATGAAGGATACAGCTCCCATAATTGGTAAAGATACTAGATAGATTCATCGGAAATCATGACTTTTCCAAATTTGCCCTTGAATATTAGTAGCGTTTTCTTTACAATCGTAAATAGTGTAAAAAAGCGTGCAAACGCATGAATATCATCTAAAGGAGAGATTCACATGGGAAAACTGTATGTATTTGATCACCCGTTAATTCAACATAAGATTACATATATTCGCGACAAGAATACAGGTACGAAAGATTTTCGTGAATTAGTGGACGAAGTAGCAAGCTTAATGGCTTTTGAAATTACTCGCGACCTTCCACTTAAAGACATTGAAATTGAGACGCCTGTAAGCAAAGCGACAACAAAAGTGATCGCTGGTAAAAAACTTGGTTTAATTCCGATTTTACGTGCAGGTTTAGGAATGGTTGATGGAATTCTGAAATTAATTCCAGCAGCAAAAGTAGGACACGTTGGCTTATACCGCGACCCTAAAACATTGCAACCGGTAGAATACTATGTGAAACTTCCAACGGATGTAGAAGAGCGTGACTTTATCGTACTAGATCCGATGCTAGCAACAGGTGGTTCTGCAGCTGAAGCAATTAACTCTCTGAAAAAGCGCGGCGCAAAACAAATTAAATTAATGTGTATCGTTGCAGCTCCAGAAGGAGTAAAAGTAGTACAAGAAGAACATCCTGATGTTGATATTTATGTAGCAGCATTAGATGAGAAATTAAATGACCACGGATATGTAGTACCAGGTCTTGGTGATGCTGGTGACCGTTTATTCGGAACGAAGTAAGACAACTGACGAGCAGGGGGATTCCTCAGCTCGTCTTTTTTTGATGTAAGCAAGTAGGGGGAGGGGAGAGGATAAATATACATAGTATATACAACATAAGTTGCATACACATCACATATAATATAGAAGTCTTACGTCTAAAGAGCACTATATTATGGAAGGAAAGCGTTATATCGTAAAAATATAATAGTGACAAACTTGTGAACATTTCCTTCTATTATAAAGAGAAAACTGTTAGAAATTGCATATCTCTAACCAGTATTTAGAAGGGGAACGTTTTCATTTTTGGGAGGAAATGACTAATACTCAAATTTTTTGATTTTTTACGATTTCTCGTTGACACTGTTAATACCCTATTGTATGCTAACAACGGGGATAGATGGTAGGGCTTTCAGTGACAAAAATACATCTATTCCGTGACGAAAATGTAAACTTTTTATTTTGTATAGGATTTATGCAAAAAAATGAGTTATTATTAACACATCGTGAATGAGGGTTACATATTGGAGGGATGAATCCTTGCAAAAAAACGATCGCAGCCATATAAAAGCTTATGCTTTAATGTCAGGTATTCTTGCTCAGTTAGTCGGTTCTATTCTTGTTGGAATCTTTGGTGGGCAGTGGATTGATAATAAGGTTGGAACGTTTCCATTGTTTCTTATTATAGGGTTATTACTCGGATTAGGAACAGGGGTATACGCAATGATTCGACTCATTCGACATTACTATTCGGGAGAGCAATGATGATAGACGTACATGGACTTGTCCAAAGACAAAAGAAATATATGTACTACTTGCTTGCGCTTCTAGTGCTAGGATGGGGATTCACCTCTTACAAGGATGTATTTCTTGGACTGATTATCGGGACGATTTTCAGTTTTCTTAGTTTGCGCATCATTGCACGTAGAACAGACAAGCTGTTGGATCGCGTGACAAATGGAGAAAACGTGAAGTTTAAGGCGACAGCGGTAAGTACATATTCAAGATTCGCCACGATTGGGTTATTAATTTTATTTGCAGCCAAATATCAAGAGTTAATTGCGATGTGGGGCTTAGGTGTAGGATTGCTGACAGGATACCTTGTCATGATCATAGATTTTCTTTATTTAGAGTATAAGAGCAGGGAAGAGAGGTGAATTACTAGTGGAACACGGTAAATTAGTTGAATTTCTAGGTTTAACGTTCGATTTGTCATCAGTTATGATGGTTACTGTAGCAGCAGTTATTGTTTTCTTAATCGCTGTTATCGGAACTCGCAGCTTAGCCCTTCGCCCAACAGGAATGCAAAACTTCATGGAATGGGTGTTTGACTTCGTGAAAGGGATTATCAATAGTACGATGGACTGGAAAACAGGTGGACGTTTCTTAACGCTTGGCGTTACGCTTATCATGTTTATCATCGTATCGAACTTCCTTGGTTTACCATTCATGTATTCAGCAACTGAAGCTGGCGAACATATTGCATGGTGGAGATCACCAACGTCTGATCCAGCAGTTACATTAACATTAGCCGTGATGGTAGTTACCCTCACCCATTATTATGGAATTAAGATGAAGGGTACGAAAGAATACGTAAAAGGTTATTTCCAACCTATGAAATTCTTATTCCCATTAAAGGTTATTGAGGAGTTTGCTAACACATTAACGTTAGGTCTTCGTTTATTTGGTAACATTTATGCAGGTGAGATCTTATTAGGATTACTTGCTAAGTTGGGCGGAGCATCATTCCTTGGAGCATTAGGTGCACTTGTACCGATGTTAGCATGGATGGGATTCAGTGTATTCGTTGGATCAATCCAAGCATTTATTTTCGTTATGTTAACGATGGTTTATATGGCTCATAAAGTAAGTCATGACCATTAATATAATTTAAGTAAGAAAAAATTTATTTTTTTATAATACAAAGGAGGACAAATTAAATGAGTTTAGGTGTAATCGCAGCTGCAATTGCAATTGGTTTATCAGCATTAGGTGCAGGTATTGGTAACGGTCTTATCGTATCACGTACAATCGAAGGTGTTGCTCGTCAACCAGAATTAAAAGGCGCACTTCAAACAATTATGTTCATCGGGGTTGCTTTAGTTGAGGCACTTCCAATCATCGGTGTAGTTATTGCATTCATCGTAATGAACAAATAAGGGAGACTCCCCTTACATAGATGGCGAAGAGTGTTTTTCCGAACTTTCTTCGCCATTGCTTTATGAACGAAACGTATGTCTTTTTTTTTCATATGATCAATTTAGATATTTTGAAGGGAGTGAATCCTTGTGCCAACTTTATTATTAGGGGCTGCCATTCCATTTGGAACGATTGCTTATACATTGTTCATTTTCTTACTTCTATTAGTAATGCTACGCAAATTCGCGTGGGGTCCTTTAATGGGGATTATGAAAGAACGTGAAGAGCATGTTACTAATGAAATCGACGCTGCAGAAAGAAGTAACGCTGAAGCGAAGAAGTTAGTAGAAGAACAACGTGAAATGTTAAAACAATCACGTGTTGAAGCACAAGAGTTAATCGAAAGAGCGAAAAAACAAGCTGTAGATCAAAAAGATGCTATTGTTGCTGCTGCGAAAGAAGAAGCAGAATCAATTAAAGCATCTGCTGTACAAGAAATTCAACGCGAAAAAGAGCAAGCGATTGCTGCTTTACAAGAACAAGTTGCTTCTTTATCTGTTCAAATTGCTTCTAAAGTAATTGAAAAAGAATTAAAAGAAGAAGATCAAGTGAAGTTAATTCGCGATTATATTAAAGAAGTAGGAGAAGCGCGATGAGCAATGGGATTGTAGCAAAACGTTATGCTGTCGCTCTTTTTAAAATTGCTAAAGAAAAACACGTATTAGAAATGTTTGAAGAGGAATTACGCCTTGTACAAAACGTTTATGTAAAGAACGGAGAACTACATAGCTTTTTAACGCAACCGAACATTTCAAAGGAACAAAAGAAAACGTTTCTTGCAAACGTATTCGGGTCTGTTTCTGAATCTATTTTAAATACGTTATATATTTTAATTGATAACAAGCGCATTGATATCTTACCTGAAATTGCAGATGAATATGTTGTTCTTGCTAATGAAGAACGTAACGTAGCAGACGCAACTGTATATTCTACTCGTCTTCTATCAGAAGAAGAGAAGCTTAACATTGCAGAAGCATTTGCAAAGAGAACAGGAAAAGATGCAATTCGTGTAAAAAATGTTGTAGATGAAGATTTACTAGGCGGCATTAAAGTACGTATTGGAAATCGCATTTATGACGGAAGTTTACAAGGAAAATTAGCACGTATTCAGCGTGAATTAATGAAGAATAGATAGGGGTGAAGCACATGAGCATCAGAGCTGAAGAAATTAGCGCACTGATAAAGCAACAAATCGAGAACTATCAGTCTGAAATCGAAGTTAGTGATGTTGGTACAGTTATCCAAGTTGGTGACGGTATCGCGCGTGCTCATGGTCTTGATAACGTTATGGCTGGTGAACTTGTAGAGTTCTCTAACGGCGTTATGGGACTAGCACAAAATTTAGAGGAAAACAACGTAGGTATTATCATTTTAGGACCTTACACAGAAATCCGTGAAGGTGACGAAGTTCGTCGTACTGGTCGCATCATGCAAGTACCAGTAGGAAAAGAACTAATTGGTCGTGTTGTAAACCCATTAGGTCAACCAGTTGATGGTTTAGGCCCAATCAATACAACAAACACTCGTCCAATCGAAAGTCCAGCACCAGGTGTAATGGATCGTAAATCTGTTCATGAGCCACTTCAAACAGGTATTAAAGCGATTGACGCTCTTGTACCAATTGGCCGTGGTCAACGTGAGTTAATCATCGGTGACCGTCAAACAGGTAAAACAGCAGTTGCACTAGATACAATCATTAACCAAAAAGATGAAGATATGATTTGTATTTATGTAGCTATCGGACAAAAAGAATCAACTGTACGTAACGTAGTAGAAACGCTACGTAAGCATGGTGCATTAGAGTACACAATCGTTGTAACTGCATCTGCTTCTCAACCAGCTCCATTATTATACCTAGCTCCTTACGCTGGTGTAACAATGGGTGAAGAGTTCATGTACAATGGTAAACACGTATTAGTAGTATATGATGACTTATCAAAACAAGCAGCAGCTTACCGTGAGCTGTCATTACTATTACGTCGTCCTCCAGGTCGTGAAGCTTACCCAGGGGATGTATTCTACTTACATTCTCGCTTATTAGAGCGTGCAGCAAAATTAAGTGATGCAAAAGGCGGCGGTTCTTTAACTGCATTACCTTTCATCGAAACACAAGCAGGGGACGTATCAGCTTACATCCCAACAAACGTAATCTCGATTACGGATGGACAAATCTTCTTACAATCTGACCTATTCTTCTCTGGCGTACGTCCAGCGATCGATGCGGGTACTTCTGTATCTCGTGTAGGTGGATCTGCTCAGATTAAAGCAATGAGTAAAGTATCAGGTACACTTCGTCTTGACCTTGCATCTTACCGTGAGTTAGAAGCGTTCGCTCAGTTCGGTTCTGACCTAGATAAAGCAACTCAAGCGAAACTAAACCGTGGTGCTCGTACTGTTGAGGTATTAAAACAAGGATTACACAAACCGTTACGTGTAGAGAAACAAGTTATCATTCTTTACGCTTTAACACGTGGATTCCTAGATGATATCCCAGTAGTAGATATCACTCGTTTCGAAGAAGAATTCCATGCTTGGTTAGATTCTAATGCGACTGACTTATTAGAAGAAATCCGCACAACTAAGAAACTTGCGGATGATGACAAATTTGCAGCAGCAATTAATGGATTTAAAAAAGTATTCGTAGCTTCTGAATAATAAATAAAAGCGGAAGCGGCTCGTCCTGAATGTGAGGGGGATGGAGCTTCTGACGAAGAGGCGGTCTTTGCCTCGTAGGAAGAAGTGAAGCCACCGAGCATTCAAGCCGCTGGAGCTAGATAATATAAAGGCATCTCGGGCTTTGGGATTGCCGACGGTTGTGAAAGGAAAAGAGTAGGTGCACCTATTCTTTTCCTTCAATCATGAGCAAGAATATCTTGCAACGTAGATTAGGAAGAGGATTCTTACTAATCGTGCCAACTTCCGGAAAAAAGGTGGTGAAAACCTGTGGCATCTTTACGCGATATAAAAGCGAAGATTAACTCGACAAAGAAAACGAGTCAAATTACGAAAGCGATGGAGATGGTATCTGCATCTAAGTTAAACCGTGCAGAGCAAAATGCTAAATCTTTCGTTCCGTATATGGAAAAGATTCAAGAAGTAGTAGCGAGCATTGCGCAAGGAAGTAAAGGAATTAATCATCCAATGCTAAATGCGCGTCCTGTAAAGCGTACAGGATACATCGTTATTACATCTGATCGCGGACTAGCAGGTGGTTATAACAGTAACGTATTACGTACAGTAAGTAACGTAATTCGTGAACGTCATAATATGGATTCAAACCAATATTCAATTATTGTGCTTGGACGACTAGGACGTGATTATTTAAAACGTCGCGGCTTTAACATCATTGATGAAGTAGTTGGATTATCTGATCACCCATCATTCACTGATATTAAAGACCTTGCTTCTCGAGCAATTGCGATGTTCGCAGATGGTGCTTATGATGAGCTGTATATTTACTACAACCATTACGTAAGTAAAATTTCACAAGAAGTAACGGAAAATAAAATTTTACCGCTTACTGATGTGGCGTCTGATAAACCGACGACAGCTTATGAATTCGAACCTTCTGAAGAAGAAATTTTAAAAGTGCTATTGCCACAATACGCAGAAAGCTTAGTGTACGGTGCATTACTAGACGGTAAAGCAAGTGAGCACGCAGCGCGTATGACAGCAATGAAGAGTGCTACAGACAACGCAATGGAAGTTATCGATTCACTTACACTTTCATTCAACCGTGCGCGTCAGGCAGCGATTACGCAAGAAATTACGGAAATCGTTGGTGGAGCAGCAGCGTTAGAGTAGTAATAAAAAGCGTAGGTGGCTTGTCTAGAAGGGGAGGGTATTGGAACTCCTGACAAAGAGGCGTTCTTTGCCTCGTAGGAAGGAGTGAAATGGCCGACCCTTCTAGCCACCGGAGCTCGATTCAATAAAAAGCGGAAGCGGCTCATTCAAAAGAGCCGCGTAAGCTTATAAACCAATAAAAAATTAAAAGCTAGCTGCTCGTAGAAAGTTGGCTAATTAAAAGAAAGCTAGGAGGGAACCCGATGAATAAAGGGCGCGTTACGCAAATCATGGGTCCGGTTGTAGACGTTAAGTTTGATGGCGGAAAGCTACCAGAAATCTACAACGCCCTTACGGTAAAACAGAGCAACGAAAACGGTGAACTTAACTTAACATTTGAAGTTGCACTTCATTTAGGTGATGATACAGTTCGTACAGTTGCGATGTCTTCCACAGATGGACTTGTTCGTGGCACAGAAGTAGAAGATACTGGTAAAGCAATCTCTGTACCAGTTGGTGATGCAACACTTGGTCGCGTATTTAACGTATTAGGTGATGCTATTGATTTAGATGGTGAGGTTCCTGCGGATGTACGCCGTGATCCAATTCACCGTCAAGCACCTGCATTCGAAGAGTTATCTACTAAAGTAGAAATTCTTGAAACTGGTATTAAAGTAGTAGACTTACTTGCTCCTTACATTAAGGGTGGTAAGATCGGTCTATTCGGTGGTGCCGGTGTAGGTAAAACAGTATTAATTCAGGAGTTAATCAACAACATCGCACAAGAGCACGGTGGTATCTCTGTATTCGCTGGTGTAGGTGAGCGTACTCGTGAGGGTAATGACTTATACCACGAAATGAGCGATTCTGGCGTAATTAAGAAAACTGCGATGGTATTCGGACAAATGAACGAGCCACCTGGAGCACGTCAACGTGTTGCATTAACAGGCTTAACAATGGCTGAATATTTCCGTGATGAGCAAGGACAAGACGTACTTCTGTTCATCGATAATATCTTCCGTTTCACGCAAGCAGGTTCTGAAGTATCTGCCCTTCTTGGCCGTATGCCATCTGCGGTAGGTTACCAACCAACACTTGCAACAGAAATGGGTCAATTACAAGAGCGTATTACATCTACAAATAAAGGGTCTATCACGTCTATCCAAGCGGTATATGTACCAGCCGATGACTATACTGACCCAGCACCAGCTACAACGTTCGCTCACTTAGATGCAACAACAAACTTAGAGCGTCGTTTAACACAAATGGGTATTTACCCAGCCGTAGATCCATTAGCATCTACATCTCGTGCACTTTCTCCAGAAATCGTAGGAGAAGAGCATTATGAAGTGGCTCGTCAAGTACAGCAAACTTTACAACGTTACAAAGAGCTTCAAGATATCATCGCTATCTTAGGTATGGATGAGTTATCTGAAGAAGATAAGTTAGTTGTACATCGTGCTCGTCGTATTCAATTCTTCTTATCTCAAAACTTCCACGTAGCGGAGCAGTTTACAGGTCAAAAAGGTTCTTACGTACCTGTAAAAGACACAGTTCGTGGTTTCAAAGAAATTCTAGAAGGAAAATATGATGACCTTCCAGAAGATGCATTCCGCTTAGTTGGTGGCATTGAAGAAGTTATTGAAAACGCGAAGAAAATGATGGCGTAAGGCCTTAGGAGGGACGAAGTATGAAGACATTTCCAGTCAGTATTGTAACTCCTGATGGACCGGTTTACGAAAAAGAAGTAGAAATGGTAAGTGTAAAAGCAGAGAGTGGGGAAATGGGGATTTTACCAGGTCACATTCCAACTGTTGCACCATTAAAGATTAGTGCAGTTCGTCTGAAAAATGGTGGGCACACTGATTATGTAGCAGTAAGTGGTGGCTTTATCGAAGTTCGTCCAGATAAAGTAACTGTATTATCATCATCTGCTGAAGAAGCAAACCATATCGATATCCATCGTGCAAATGAAGCGAAGCGTCGTGCTGAGCAACGTCTGCAAGATAAACAAGCACATGTTGACTTTAAACGTGCAGAAATGGCATTACAACGTGCTGTGAACCGTTTAAACGTTTCCGATATGAAATAAAAAATTCGTAAAGGCTTTGCCTTTACGAATTTTTTTGTGGATTTTATGGATAATTTTACAAAAATGGTATAATTATATCAGCGCTCGTATAAGTAGAGAATGTACAACAATTTATAAAGGAGATGAATAAATGATTGGTGAAATGAAACGAGAAGCATTGCAATCTTTAAAAGGAAAATGGGGACTAGGTGTTGGATCAACGATTTTATATTTTATTTTAAGTTATGTTGTTTCAATGGCTGCAATGCTTATACTTTTAATTCCAGGAATTATTATATTTTTCTCGTTTGCTGGTTTAACAGGTTCACTTGAAGAGGAAACAATGTCAATTGGAGCAGGTGTTACATTCGGGATTTTTTATTGCATTATGATAATTTTGAGTAACGCATCGTATGGGATTACATCATACGGTTATACAAATGTGTTTTTACAGATTAGTAAACGAGAAGGTGCTAAAGTAGATCACTTATTCGAAGGATTTCGTGGCTTTAAAAGAATGATGAAAACAATGTGGGCAATGCTTGCGATTTTATTATATACAGGTACATGGATTCCGATGTTGCTAGTAGCCTTATTTGCATTTTTGGGTGAAGAAGGAAATACGTCGTTTGCTATTGCTTTCTTTGTACTATTAGCTATTTCAATCGTTGGTATGATTGTGATGTACTTTTCTTATGCAATGACGTACTATGTTATGGTTGAAAATCCAGAGTATAGTGTATCACAAGCTATGAAAGAAAGTAAGAATCTGATGAAGGGGCACAAATTAGATCTATTTCTTTTATGGCTAAGCTTTATCGGTTGGGCTATTTTAGCAATTTTTACACTTGGAATAGGTTTTCTATGGCTTAGTCCGTATGTGAGTACAACGACAGCGCATTTTTATCGCTACATTTCAAAGGGTGAATTGCAGTAGGAATATGCTATACTAATAGAATTATTGTGTATAGGAGGCGAGGCTAAACATGATTAGTGATTTAAAAGGAGAAGCACTGGACTCATTAGAAGGGAAATGGGGATTAGCTGTCGGGGCAACATTACTGATTTCGATTCTTCTTACGACCTTTAGTTTTAGTATTGAGTGGGTATTTTCTTCAATTTTTGATTGGAAAGAAACGAAAAATTCAATTTCAATAAATATCATTACATTTTTTGTTACTGGGCCTTTAACTTTAGGTGGATATTATCTTGCTTTAAATATCCTTCGTGAAAAGCAAGCTAGTATCGGTAATGTGTTCATTTGGTTTTCAGAGGGAAAGAGATTTTTAAAATCATTTTTATTATATTTATTAGTAAATTTTTATCTTTTCTTATGGACGTTACTGTTCATTATCCCAGGCATTATTAAATCATTTTCTTATGCGATGACGTACTTTATAATAAATGATCACCCTGAGTATTCTATAAATCAAGCGATTACAGAAAGCCGTCGTATGATGGATGGGCATAAGATGGAGTATTTCATTTTATGTCTGAGCTTTATTGGTTGGTTTATATTAAGTTGTATTACACTCGGGATTGGATTCTTATGGCTAATTCCATATTTTTATACGACGTCAGCAGCCTTTTATGAAGAGATTGCAGAGGAATATTACGAGAAAAAAATTCCAACACTATAAAGTGGAGCATCCCACATTGATGATTCGTTTTATAAAACCCCCAGTATGAGCTATTGATTCATACTGGGGGTTTTTTGTAGAAATTTTATAAATTGATGACTAGTAAGTGGTTTACTGAAATAGTAACCTTGCATATATTTACAGTTGTTCTTTTGTAGAAACTTAAGTTGTTTTTCTGTTTCAATTCCTTCAGCAACGACAGATAGGTTTAACGTATTTGCAAGAGAAAGGATAGTGGAAACGATGGCCCTTTCTTCAGGGCGATGATCGGCGAGTTGTGTAAATTCTCTCGGTACTTTTAATGTATCAATAGGGAAAATGGATAAATAAGCAAGAGAAGAATAGCCGGTTCCGAAGTCATCAATGGACGTTTGAATACCATATTCCTTTAATTGCTTTAGCTTGGATAACGTTTCTTTTTCATCGATCATTGCAATTCGTTCTGTTAACTCAAGTGTTACATCTTTTGGATCGACTTTAACGTCTGTTATTATTTGTAAAATGTTCTCAATTAAATTATTTTGCTGGAACTCTTTAGCTGATAAGTTAACACTTATTTTTAAATCTTTGTAGCCAAAAGTATGCCATATTTTTAGCTGACGACAAGATTCATTTAATACCCAATGACCAAGTGGAATGACTTGGGGAGTTTCCTCTACAATTGGAATGAACTCACATGGCGGAATGTCACCTAGGAGTGGGTGTTTCCAGCGTAGCAATGCTTCGGCACCAATGATCTTTTTCTTCGTAATATCAATTTGTGGTTGATAGACGAGATAAAATTCTTCGTTTACTAAAGCGAGTGGTAAATCTTTTTCAATTCGAGCTTTTCGTTCCATTTTTTTATACAATTCTTTCGTGTACAGAGAGCTACCATTTTTCCCTTTATTTTTTGCTTCGTACATGGCCATATCAGCATGTTGTAAAATCGATAACGGATCTTCACCTGCTTCAGGGTATATTGCTATCCCGATGCTAGGTGAGATTTGTAAATGTTGATTTTCAATTTCGAATGGTTCGTTCATGGCTGCTACAATTGTATCAGCTATTTTTTTTACATCTGGCCTCTTTTTATAATTTTCGATAAGGATTGTGAACTCATCTCCAGCTAATCGGGCAAGCTTCATATTTGGTGTCGCTATACTTTCGAGTCTTTTTGCTACTGCAATTAATAGAAGGTCGCCTACCCTATGACCGAGGGTATCGTTAATAACTTTAAAGCGATCTAGGTCAAGAAACATAACAGCAAAAGGCATTTTTGATATTTTGGATCGCGCAATTGCTTGTTCTACATATTGATGAAATGCACGTCGATTTGCAAGCTCTGTTAGTGTATCATGATATGCTAGAAAATTAATTTGTTCCTGTTGTTGTTTGCTTTCCGTAATATCTTTAATCATTAAATAAACTCCAGAAATATGATCCTTTAAAAAGATAGGAACAGCTGTCACATGCAAATAGTAAATATCTCTATTTTTATGATATGCCCGTATTTCTAAAGAAATAGATTTCCCCTTTTTTACGCGATGGAAGGCATTGATGATTTCTTCCAAATCTTCTTCATACGTAAGTGAATAGTAAGGTTGATTTAATAATTCATTCGTTTGATAACCGAGTAAAGTCGTACCAGCGTTATTCACTTTAAGAAAATTACCGTATAAATCTAATGTGAAAATGGGATCTGGATGATGCTCGTATAAAGATTTAAACATTTGTTGGTTATGATATAGTTCATTTTTTTGTTCTACTAAATCTTCTGTACGCAGTTCAATTTGTTTTTCGAGTTCTGAGTTGAATTGCATTTGGGCTAATAATAATATTTTATTTTGTTTTCGAACTAAACTATGGCGAATGAGAACGAAGGAGAAAGTTATCATAAGCCCGATTACTACAATAGGTGCAAAAACATATTCGACTAATATGAAAACAATAAGCATTACGACAGAAATATAAGGTAATGATAATCTGATCGCTTCCCCAAGTTTAGGTGTTAATAGCACTTGTTCTTGTTTTTCAGGTTCTTTTGTATGAAGAATACAGGCGATTGCTACTAGCACTAAAGTTACTTGATAGAGAGGAGTAATTGTAAACATAGAATATTCGGGCGTGAAGTATTTGATATAAGCATAAATCGCATCTGTAGTCGCATACAAAATTAAAGCACTACCAAGGAGCGCACCGACTTTTTTCGGTAATAAGGAAAGTGGTTTGAATAAAAGGTTAATTCCTATGAGAAAAAAGAGTAAATCGGTCATTGGATAGGTAAGTTGAACAAATATGTCGATATAGGATGTTGAAGAAATGTAAATGGTTCGTTCAATAAGTAAGTAGTAACTTAAAGTGAACTGTGCTGTAACAATAATACAAATATCACATATCATAAAAAGCTTTTCTAATAAATCTCGGTTATAAATGATTTCATATAGAAAGGCAAATGCAAAGCTAATTAAAAAAAGTAGATAAAAAAAATCAGACGGATCAACGAATGTATAGTAGTCCTTTAAAATTAAACGTTGATAGGCAACGACGATATCACCAATGAAATAAGAGAGGGTTCCAACACATAAAATGGTCCAAAATAAACGAGGTAACCCTTCTTTCATGTTTGAAAAATAAAGTATATAACTACAAGCGATAATATCAATGAATAATGTACTCATACCAATTAATATTTGAAAAGGAAATGAGTATTCATATAGAAAAGGCATTGTCACGTAATGAATCATTATAGACAACAATATAATGCTTATAAGAATGCTTACATGTGTTTGTTTTTTCACTTATCTCACCCACGGTATATACATATAAATTCCTCTTTTTATTTTTTATAGTTTCTATACTTATTTTGCACAGGTATAGCCAGTTATAAAAATAGATTTTAATAATTCTCGTTTCTGTCCCCAACATATCGACATGGGAATTTGAAGTTTGCTATAATGATTAAAATAGTTGCATTATTTAGAAAAATTTAAAAATAATAATTACTGCAACTAGGACATATTGTTTACTAAGTGAACTTGTTCTTAATTTAGGGGGGAGGGTTTCACAATGGCAAGTGTATATGAAAATAGTTATATGATCGTTTTGATTTTCTTGCTATTAGGCATATTGCTTCCGGTAGTGGCTCTTACATTAGGAAGGATGCTGCGCCCGAGTAAACCAAGTGCAGCGAAAGCGACGACGTATGAGAGTGGGATTGAGCCTTTTCATGATGCAAATATTCGGTTTCATGCTCGTTACTATATTTTTGCTTTATTGTTTGTCATCTTTGATGTAGAAACTTTATTTTTATATCCATGGGCTGTTGCATATGACAAGCTCGGTTTATTTGCACTGATTGAAATGTTCATTTTTGTTGTAATGTTGCTAGTTGGGTTAGCGTATGCTTGGAAAAAGAAGGTGTTACAATGGTTATAAATTTTGAGGAATTACATCCAAATGAGCGAGCGGAATTAGAACGAAATATCTTTTTTTCTACATTGGAACAGTTGAAGGGATGGGCGCGAAGTAATTCTTTATGGCCAATGACATTTGGACTGGCATGTTGCGCAATTGAAATGATGGGAGTAGGTTCATCACATTATGATTTAGATCGATTTGGGTCATTTTTTCGGACTTCACCAAGGCAATCGGACGTTATGATTGTGTCGGGAACGGTAACGAAGAAGATGGCTCCTATTGTTCGGCGCTTATATGATCAAATGCCTGAACCGAAATGGGTTATTGCAATGGGATCTTGTGCGACAGCAGGGGGCCCGTATGTAAATTCATATGCTGTTGTAAAAGGTGTAGATCAAATTGTACCAGTTGACGTGTATATCCCTGGTTGCCCACCAAATCCCGCTGCTTTAATTTATGGCATTAATAAATTAAAAGAAAAAATTCGTTACGAGGCAAAGACGGGGAAGCAGGTGACGAATAAATGAGTGATCCAAACAAAGATTTAGAGGATTTGAAAAGAGAAGCGGCTAGGCGGGCGAAAGAAGAGGCGAGAAAGCGTCTCGTTGCGAAACATAATGCGGAAATAAGTAAACTTGAGGAAGAAAATCAAGAAAAAGAGAAAGCGCTATCAAAAAATGATGGTATGACTGTGGAAGAAGCGAAACGCCGTGCTGCAGCAGCCGCAAAAGTGAAAGCGGCGGTGCTAGCAAAACAAAAAGGAGAAGGAACAGAAGA
>NZ_JAKUFF010000049.1:0-36755 GCF_022663305.1 Bacillus cereus group sp. BfR-BA-01408
CATATGGATTTTGTTCATATTGTTGCTCTTGTTCTTCATATTGTTCTGTATATCTTTGTTCTTGTTCCTGCGCCTGAGGGTAAAATGGTTGTTGTGGGTAAGGCGGTTGATTATTATAGAACATATTTATTCCTCCTTCATGATGATGCCTACCACCTAGTGTATGGGCGGACAAGAAAATATGTGATGAAAAAATGCGGGCGTGTTACAATAAGTAACTGGGTGAAGATAAAATGACAAAACAAGAAAAGATAGAAAAAACAATTACTTTTGTAAAACATATTTTAGAAAAAGATGCGAGTGGGCATGATTGGTATCATATTGAGCGCGTACATAAACTGGCGATTTCTTTATCCGAGCAAGAAGGAGGAAATCGTTTTATAATTGAAATGGCAGCATTACTTCACGATGTGGCAGATGAGAAGTTAAATGAAAGTGAAGAAGCAGGAATGAAAAAAGTTTCTGATTGGTTAGAAGAGTTACATGTTGAAGAAGAGGAAAGTAAGCATGTTCTTCATATTATCGCCAATATGTCTTATAAAGGTGGTCATGGCGGTAAAGTGGAGTCAATTGAAGGGAAGATTGTTCAAGATGCAGATCGCTTAGACGCTCTTGGTGCAATTGGAATAGCTCGCACATTTGCGTATGGCGGGGCGAAAGGGAGATTAATGTATGATCCAACTATTCCTCCTCGTGAAGTGATGACGAAAGATGAATATAGAAAAAATAATGACCCATCTTTAAATCATTTTTATGAAAAACTTTTAAAACTAAAAGGCTTAATGAATACGAATGCAGCAAAACAAGAGGCGGAAGTTCGTCATCGTTATATGGAACAGTTTATTGAACAATTTATGAAAGAGTGGAATGCACAAATATGAAAATGTTAACTGTGGAAAACTTATCAAAATCATATGGAGAAAAACCGTTATTTGATGGATTATCATTTAGTATTGCAGAAGGACAACGTGCCGGAATTATCGGTGTAAACGGTACTGGTAAATCAACTTTATTAAAAATTATTGCAGGGGCAGAAATTCCTGATACAGGTGATATGACTCATTCACGTGGATATACAATTAGTTATTTATCACAGCAACCAGAGTTTGATGAACAATTAACAGTATTAGAGCAAGTCTTCCATGGTGATACACCTTTAATTCGTCTTCTTCGTGATTATGAAAAGGCGCTATTACATATCGAAAAAGATCCAAGTAATGAAAAGGTACAGGAACAATTATTTGCAGTGCAACAACGTATGGATGCGATGAGTGCGTGGGAAGCAAATGCGAATGCAAAATCGTTATTAACGAAATTAGGAATTACTGATTTCACAGCAATTGTTGGAAATTTATCTGGTGGACAGAAAAAACGTATTGCGATGGCGCAGTGTTTTATTGAAACACCGGATCTATTAATTTTAGATGAGCCTACGAACCATCTTGACCATGAGACAGTTGAGTGGTTAGAGGAATATTTAGCAAGGTACACAGGTGCGGTATTACTTGTAACCCATGATCGTTATTTCTTAGATCGTGTGACGAATCGTATTTTCGAATTAGATAATGGAAAATTGTATAGTTATGAAGGAAATTACAGTACGTTTTTAGAAGCGAAAGCACTTCGTGAAGAACAAGAACTTGCGCAAGAATCAAAACGTCAAAACTTATATCGCCGTGAACTAGCGTGGATTCGCCGTGGTGCAAAAGCTCGTTCGACAAAGCAAAAGGCACGTATTCAACGATTTGAAGAGTTAAAAGGTCAAGAAGGTCCAGCTGCAAAACAGTCAGTTGATATTGCGCTTAGCGGTAGTCGCCTTGGGAAAAAAGTACTTGAGTTAAAAGATGTAACGAAAAAATTTGGCGATAAAACAGTATTAAACAACTTCAATCATATCGTGAAACCAGGCGATCGTATCGGAATTATTGGAGCGAATGGAAGCGGGAAATCTTCGCTATTAAATATGCTTGCAGGTAAAATATCTCCTGATAGTGGTGAAATTGAAGTTGGACAAACAGTAAAAATTGCTTACTATACGCAAGAAAATGAAGAAATGAATTTAAATCAACGTATGATTGAATACATTAAAGAAATTGCGGAAGTTATTCATACGACAGATGGAAAAGTAATTGGTGCGTCTCAAATGTTAGAACGTTTCTTATTCCCGCCGCATTCACATGGTACACCTCTTGGCAAATTATCTGGCGGTGAAAGAAGACGTTTATACTTATTACGTATATTAATGGGAGAACCGAACGTACTATTACTAGATGAGCCTACGAATGATCTAGATACACAAACATTAACGGTGTTGGAAGATTATTTAGAAGATTTCCCAGGTGTCGTTTTAACTGTATCGCATGACCGTTACTTCTTAGATAAAGTAGTAGATGAATTGTTCATCTTTACGGGAGAAGGAGAAGTGCGCGAATTTCTAGGTAGTTATACGGATTACTTAGAAATGGAAAAAACGAGAGAACTTATTGAGAAAGCGGAAGTACAGAAAGAGAAAAAAGTAGTAGAAGAAGCACCGAAACAACAACGTAAGCGTAAACTTTCATATAACGAGCAGCGCGAATGGGAAACAATTGAAGATACAATTGCGGAACTTGAAGAAAAGCTAGAATCAATTGGAGAAGAGCTTGCGAATGTTGGTTCTGATTTTACGAAAGCGCAAGAATTGTCTGAAGCACAGCAAAAAACAGAAGAAGAGTTAGAAAAAACGATGGAAAGATGGAGTGAACTATCCGACATTGTTGAAGGATTAAAATAAAAACAAGCTGCATATATTGAAAAGTAAAGAGAAAAACTTTACACTATTGGTAGAACCTATTTTAGGAGGGAAAAAATGAGAACATCTAATCCAATGTTGAAAAAAGAGGCATTCCGTAAAGAAGGAGCAAGTGCTTCTGCGATGACTATTGGCGGAACAGTAGGCAAAACGTTTATTATGCTTATCTTGCTACTTGCAACGTCTGTCTATTCATACATACAGATGATAGAGGGTACGATGAAGATGCCAGTATTAATTGGCGCTTTAATCGTTGCGGCAATCATCGCATTTGCGTCTATGTTCTTCCCGCGTATTTCACCTTTTGGTGCACCAATCTATGCGGCGGTAGAGGGGGTTGTATTAGGTAGTATTTCAGCTGTTTATACAATGAAGTTTGGCGATTCTATTGTTTTAAATGCTGTATTACTAACAATCTCAATTCTATTTGCGATGTTAGTGTTATATGCAACACGCGTAGTAAAAGTAACGGATAAATTCCGTACAGGCGTGATGGCAGCAACACTTGGAATTGCGGTTATGTATTTAGTCGTATTTCTACTAAACATGTTTGGTGTAACTGTTCCGTACATTCACCAAGGTGGTACGATCGGTATTATTATTAGTGCAGTTGTTATCGTAGTTGCTGCATTAAACTTATTACTAGATTTCGATTTAATCGAAAATGGTGTACGTAGTCAAGCTCCGAAATATATGGAGTGGTACACTGCAATGGGACTAATGCTTACATTAGTATGGTTATACTTAGAAATTCTTCGTTTCGTTTCTTACTTTACGAAAAATGACTAATAAAAAAATCCTGCGTGAAAAATGCAGGATTTTTTTATTTTCAAAGATATATTGATGATGTGGTATAATATGGATGTTGGTAACCTTAAATTGAAGGGGATGGAATATGATGAAAGAGAAGAAAGGGATTATGAAAAAACTATTTTCTAAAAGTTTTTTCATAGAACTAGATGATGCTTTAACGTATCCATCGGGAGAAGTTATTACTTCAGCTATTGAAAGTTATGCAGCTGAATGTAATGAACAACTGAAATTTGAGAGTAAAGTAAAACCGATAACTTTCTACTTAGAAGAAGTATTATATCGTGCGGAAGTAAAGATGGCCCGCGGAGGATATTACATTTCATGCAGTGAAGTATAATTTTTTGAAATCTTACATGTTTAAAGTATGTAAGGTTTCTTTTTAGTTTTTATAAGGTATAAAAATATATTTTTTATTATAAAGTATATTATTTTAAGCTTTTTACCCTTCATATATTTTTCTTTACAATGAAGAAAAATATGAGAGGTGGTATAACTTATGATGAATCGAGTTGTATTAATCGGTAGATTGACAAAGGAGCCAGAATTATACTACACAAAGCAAGGCGTCGCGTATGCACGAGTATGTGTTGCGGTGAATAGAGGTTTTCGAAATAGCTTAGGTGAGCAGCAAGTAGATTTTATTAATTGCGTCGTATGGAGAAGGTCAGCTGAGAATGTAACTGAATATTGTACGAAAGGTTCACTTGTTGGAATTACTGGACGTATTCATACGAGGAATTACGAGGATAATCAAGGAAAGAGAATATATATAACGGAAGTTGTGATTGAGAGCATTACATTTTTGGAAAGAAGGAGGGAGGGCGCATCGTAAGAAGAGGGCTTAGTAATATAGCCCTCTATCACTTTTGATTGATCCCTTCCCAAACAACATCTAATTGTTGGTTGAGTGTATTTTTCACGTTTATTTCATTAGCATGTAATAGTGAATGGGACATTAATGTATAAAAATAAGTACTCATAATAGTAGAAGTGATAATATATATATCCCATTGACTGTTTAATTTTCCTGTCTCTTTCGCCTCTGTAATAATTGCAGACAAACCTTCTTGTAGCTGCTGTATACTTTTTACTTCATTTTCTACTAAGTAATTAGACTTTATAATCTCAAAGACGGCATGCTTCATTAAGTCACCATGTCCAGTAAAACGGTCTAGTAAGTCTCCTAGAACAAGTTTAATTCTTTCTTTTGGATGTTCTACATTTGCATATGTTTTTAAACTTTCATTCCATAGTTCAATTTGAGAATCACCTAAAAATAATAATATGTTTTCTTTTTTCGGAAAGTAATTGAAGAAAGTTCCTTTTGCAATCCCGCATGCAGTAGTAATATCTTGAACCGTTACATTTTCGTACCCACGTTCTTGGAAGAGTTGTACTGCTTTTAGGAATATAAGTTCTTTTAATTCTTTTTTTCTCGTTTCTCTCAGCATATAATCTACTCCTAACACAAACAATTATATCTGTTTAATAGATAATCTCAAATAAAATCTTACTTCATGATTAAGTTTAATGTAATTGAAAGAAGGATAGAGAATGCTGTTTCTTATTATTATTATAAATGAAAGTTATATAGTTCATGTGCTTGCCTTTCAGAAATCCATTTTGGAATACGTTTCATTACTTCATTTCTTACTATAGTTAAAGGTTTACTTTCTATTTGCGCCATTTTTCCAACTGTCCACGCAGTGTTTGAGATTTTTTCAATTCTATCTCGTCTTTTTTGTTCGTATTCTATAAATGCTTGACGATAATGGGCATTATTTTTGATGCATTCAGCCAAAATAATCGCATCTTCAATTGCTTGGCAAGCACCTTGGCCTAAATTCGGAGTAAGTGCATGGGCAGCATCCCCAATAAAAACGATGCGTTTTTCAAAAAACTGATTCATTGGCATAATGTCTACAATATCACGATGAATCATATGAACGTCCGATGCATTATGCAAAATAGATGGTATGGGATTGTGGTAAGATTTGAAATGATTATATAAATCTTCTGTTGTGTAAGCTTTGTATTTTGGATCTCTAGCTTTCGCGTTTATGAGCGCATACCAGTATACTTCGTTGTTGGGAAGAGGGACGATACCAAATCTACCGTTCGTTCCCCAAGTTTCAATAAAATCATTTGTTAAAGAAAGATTATTAGTAGGAGTTATGCCACGCCAACACGTATATCCTGCATAACGATAATTATCCCTTTGTGTTACTTGTTTTCGAACGACAGAATGAATACCATCGGCAGAAATCAGTATATTGCCAAATGCTTCACTACCATCTTGAAATACTATTTTTAAGGCGTCTTCCTCATTTCGTTCTATTTTTACACATTCTTTTCTCCATTCGACAGTATCTTCTTGTAGTTCAGAAAGTAGCAATTGATGTAAATCTTTTCTATGAATAGAGTACATTTTTGGATAACAAGATGGGATAATCAATTTATTGAAAACAGTTCCTTTTTCGGATACAAGGTTAAAACCGTCACTTTCGTTGCCGAATTTTTTGATTTTCTCAGAAATTCCGTATGGCTCAAGTGCTTGCATTGCATTCGGAGCAATGATAATACCCGTACCAGCAACAGTAGGCTCAGTGTTTTTATCATATACTTTTACTTCTATTCCTATTTTTTGTAAGGAAATTGCTGCGCAAAGTCCAGCAATACCGCCACCAATAATTATGACATTGTTCATTTGTTATCACTCCACCTTTGAATGACTTTGTTCATAAAATGACCTTGGTCATTTTATGAGTTAAGGTTAATCCCTTTTTATGTAATTGTCAATTATACTTTTAACTATAGTTATGGAATGATTAGGTGAAAATAGAATGAATGAAACTTCCCAGCAATGTAGAAAAGTAAATAGTAAAATTAAGCATCCGAGTAGGAGTATAGAGTGATAACATGTTACAATACAGCTAAGAACATGCAATAAAGGAGAGTTTTTTACGTGAAGATTAAAGCAATTGAACCGACGCCAAGTCCAAATACAATGAAAGTTATTTTGAATGAAGTATTACCATCAGGAGCACGTAATAATTATACAAATGAAAATAAAGAACAAGCGCCAATGCAAGTGCAAGAAATTTTGAAAATTGAAGGTATTAAAGGTGTATATCATGTAGCCGACTTTTTAGCAGTGGAGCGAAATGCAAAGTATGACTGGAAAGTTTTATTACAGCAAGTTCGTGCTGTTTTTGGCGAAGAAGTAGTAGAAGAAAGTGAAGAACAACAACTTGCTCATTTTGGAGAAGTGAAAGTATTTGTTCAAATGTTCTTTACTATCCCAATGCAAGTAAAGTTAACAGATGGAACGACGGAAGAACGTGTTGGTTTACCTGACCGTTTTAAAGAATCAATTATGAAAGTTCAAATGTCTGCACCAAACGTTGTAAAAGAACGTAAATGGGTGGAACAAAGTACACGTTACGGTAATTTTGAAGAAATCGGGAAAGAAGTAGTAGAAGAGATTGTTGCTGCTTATCCGGAAGAACGTATAAATGAAACGGTCAAAGAATTATTAAATCAGGCAGGTGCTGTTGAAGTAACGATTCAAAAGCGTGAGCCATATAAAGTAACAGAAGAGATGATGAAAGATGCTGACTGGAAAAAACGTTTTGCAGCTTTAGAACAAATGGATCCTACTGAAGAAGATATTCCAGTGTTGAAGATGGCGTTAGATGATGAAAAAGTTTCGATTCGCCGTTTAGCAACAGCATATTTAGGTATGGTAAAAGGTGATGAAGTATTACCGTTATTATATAAAGCCTTATTAGATCGCTCTGTAAGTGTTCGTCGTACTGCAGGAGATTGTTTATCAGATGTAGGTGATCCGGCGGCGATGTTCGTTATGATTAAATCTCTGAAAGATCCAAGTAAATTAGTACGCTGGCGTGCAGCGATGTTCTTATTTGAACTTGGAGATGAAAGTGCAATTCCAGCATTAAAAGCAGCGCAAGATGATCCAGAGTTTGAAGTAGCAATGCAAGCACGTCTAGCGTTAGAGCGTATTGAAGGCGGAGAAGAAGCAAAAGGTTCTGTATGGAAACAAATGACGGAGTCTCGTAAAGGGGAATAATGTATGATTGTTTTCTATGATAGTTGGTGTCCGATGTGTACGGCGGTTGCAGAACGTACGAAGAAATTAGATAAAAAGGGTAAGGTGAAATTTGTTTCATTTCGAGATGAAGATGTAGTTGAGAAGTATGAACTTTCTCAAGAACTACAAAGTAAGATGGAACAAAGATTGTATATTTTTAAAAATAATAAGTGGTATGACGGCATTCATAGCATACATGTATTAGCAAAGTCCATTCCATCTTATTGGTTTGCGGTGCCTTTTATAAAGCTATCTATCGTACTTGGATTTGGAAATAAAGTATATGATTATATCGCTAACAATAGAAAACTTGTCCCAGTTGGACATTGCCGCGGTGGGGTTTGTGAAATCCCTACAAAAAAATGAAATCATCGTTATCTTTCTTTTGCACCTATTAATAGAGCGTGATATGATGAATTTGGAATGAAAGTTGAAGGAGAGATTGCAAGATGTCAAATGCTTATGAAGAATACATGCGCCAAATGGTAATCCCAATGCGTCAAGAATTAGTGCGTTCTGGGTTTGAAGAGTTAACTACAGAAGAAGCTGTAACAGAATTTATGGAAAACACAACAGGTACAACTTTAGTAGTTGTAAACTCTGTTTGTGGTTGTGCAGCTGGTTTAGCACGTCCATCAGCAGGTCAAGCAGTTGTTCGTGCTGAAAAACAACCTGATCATCTTGTAACTGTATTCGCAGGTCAAGATAAAGATGCTACTGCAAAAATGCGTGAATACTTCGGAGAAATTCCTCCATCTTCACCATCTATGGCATTATTAAAAGGAAAAGAAGTTGTTCACTTCATTCACCGTCATGAAATTGAAGGTGCAACTATGGACGAAATTATTACGAACTTAGAGCAAGCTTTCGAAAAGAATTGCTAAAGAAGGGGGAGAGTAAATCTCCCTCTTTTCTTTATATAGAGGTGAAACAATGATAGTAACAACAGCAGGAAGAACGAATAAAGAAATGATAGATTATGCAAAGCGGGTAGCCGCAGAATTAAATCGTTCATTCGTTAAACGTAATGATATACCAGTACATAAACTGCATGAGCAGTATGAACAAGATGTACTTGTCGTAGGCAAAAATCGATTAGCCATTTATCCAAAAGGAACAGAGGAGTCGTTTTTCTTTCATCCAAACTCAGCGATGTTTCGTGTGAAGAGATTAATGCGCGGAGAACACGATCCGTTCGTACAAGCTGCTAAATTAGAAAGCGGAATGACAGTGTTAGATTGTACGCTCGGTATGGCATCAGATAGTATTGTGGCTAGCTATATTGTTGGTGAAAGCGGAAAAGTAACCGGACTTGAAGGCAATGAGTATATGGCTTATATTATGGAAAATGGTTTGAAAACATGGTCTTCATCCGTTTCTGAAATTGATAAAGCAATGCAACGAATTGATGTAAAGCAAACTGAGCATTACGCATTTTTAAAACAATGTGAAGATAATAGTTATGATGTCGTATATCTTGATCCGATGTTTGAAGAAACTGTTATAGAATCAGATGGAATAAAAGGATTAAAACACTTCGCTTTGTATCATGATATTACTGATGAAGCAATTGCGGAAGCGAAGCGTGTGGCTAGAAAGCGTGTCGTTCTGAAAGACCATTTCCGTAGTTCTAGATTTGAAAAACATAATTTTTACGTATACAAAAGAAAAAGTGCTAAGTTTCACTTTGGTGTAATTGACCCTTGCTAATTGTTTGAAAAGATGTATAATAAGCAATAATTAATTAAATATACTGTCTGTGATGAAGAGAGTAGTCTTTTTTAGAAGGAAAGCGAGCTAGGGATGGTGTGAGCCTAGTGCGGAAGAAAAAGATGAAGCGCACTTCGGAGATGCTTCTTGAACGAATAGTAGAGTAAGCCGAGGCCCCCTGTCCTCGTTATAAACGGGAAAGTGGTTCGTAATGAACAACAAGGGTGGTACCACGGGTTCAAACTCGTCTCTTTTTTAGAGACGAGTTTTTTGTATTTTAAAAATGAAGGAGGTTGTAGCATGGATTATAAAAAGCAGTTTGCAGAAAGTTTATCTAATATTTTTACGAATGAATTAACGCAAAAGCAAATTTTAGATTTAATTGAAACACCGAAACAAGATGAATTCGGAGATGTTGCATTTCCATGTTTTTCACTTGCGAAGCAATATAAAAAATCACCAGCTATTATCGCAAAGGAAGTTGCAGAGAAATTAAGTGATCCGTTTTTTGCGAAAGTAGAGGCTGTTGGTCCTTACGTAAATGTCTTTTTTAATCGTGAAACGGTAAGTGATGAAGTATTAAAAACGATTTTAGCGGAGAAAGAAGAGTACGGTCAAAATCATTTTGGATGTGAAAAGACTGTAGTTATCGATTATTCGTCTCCTAATATTGCGAAACCTTTTTCAATGGGGCATTTACGTTCTACAATGATTGGAAATTCACTGAAACATATCGCTGAAAAATGTGGCTATGAAGTTGTAGGGATTAATTATATTGGAGACTGGGGAACACAGTTTGGAAAGTTAATTACCGCTTATAAAAAATGGGGCAATGAAGCAGTAGTGAAAGAGGATCCAATCCGTGAACTATTTAAGTTATATGTTCAATTCCATGAAGAGGTAAAAGACAACGAAGAATTAGAAGAAGAAGGACGCGCTTGGTTTAAGAAATTAGAAGAAGGTGATGAAGAAGCTGTTGAGCTTTGGAATTGGTTCCGCCACGAATCTTTAAAAGAATTTTCTCGTATTTATGAACTTCTCGGTGTTGAATTTACTAATTTTCAAGGAGAAGCTTTTTATAATAATTTGATGGAAGATTTTATTGAGATTTTAGAAGAACATGATTTGCTTGAAGAGTCAGAAGGCGCGTTAGTCGTTAATTTAGAAGAAGAGGGAATGCCGCCTTGCTTAATTAGAAAATCCGACGGTGCAACGATTTACGCAACACGTGACTTAACGGCAGCGTTATACCGTCAAAACACATATGCATTTGATAAAGCGCTATATGTAGTTGGCCCAGAACAAAGTTTACACTTCAATCAATTTTTCACTGTATTAAAAAAGCTGGGTTACACTTGGGTTGACGGCATGGAACATGTACCGTTTGGGTTCATTTTAAAAGATGGTAAGAAAATGTCGACACGTAAAGGAAGAGTTATTTTACTCGAAGAAGTACTTGAGGAAGCAATCGAACTTGCAAAACAAAATATTGAAGAGAAAAATCCAAACTTAAAACAAAAAGAAGAAGTAGCGAAGCAAGTCGGTGTTGGCGCAGTTATCTTCCACGATTTAAAAAATGAGCGTATGCACAATATCGAATTTTCATTAGAAAATATGCTAAAATTTGAAGGAGAAACAGGACCGTATGTACAGTACACACATGCACGTGCTTGCTCTATTTTAAGAAAAGAAAGTGTAGAATTTGAAACGTGTACGTTTGCATTAAAAGATGATTATAGCTGGAGCGTCGTAAAATTCCTAAATAAATTCCCGCAAATAATTGAAGCAGCTTTCAATAAAAATGAGCCATCGATTATTTCGAAATATATATTAGATGTAGCACAATCATTCAATAAATATTATGGTAATGTTCGTATATTAGAAGAGAGCAAAGAAAAAGACAGCAGACTCGCATTGGTTTATGCTGTGACGATTGTATTAAAAGAAGGATTACGTTTACTTGGGGTGGAGGCACCTGAGGAGATGTAACATAGTAGTAAACTGACAAACTGGGTCTAGTATAAACCTGGTTTGTTTTTTTATTGGATATATATTTTTTTTGCAAAATCAATTAAAATCTTTTTAGAGAGGGTGATTCATATTGATTCGAACTTTTATTTTACAAATTCCTTGTCATAGAAGATTAGATAGGAGTTTTTTTAAACTACAAAAGTACATACCTTTATGTGCGCGTTGTACAGGCATGCTTATTGGTATTTTAATGTTTCCAATTTATTTTTATATGACACCTTCATTTCTTTTCGCAATCATACTATCATTTTTCGCTCAAATTCCGTTACTTATCGATGGGTTCACCCAAAAGTGGAAATGGAGAAGTAGCTCAAATTTGCTAAGAATAACTACTGGTGTATTAAGCGGTAATGGTATGGGATTATTCATTTCCTCTGGTGTTATATGGATATTATCTTAAGATATATAGTAATGAAGGTATTTACATAGATGTTCTGGATTTATTTAATTCTAATTTTTATTTCAGGCGGAAGTGGAATTGGTTTTATGACTCAAAATAAGTATACAGAAGCAATAATAGCTTTTGTTATTTGTATACTATTGTTTGGGCTACTGTATTATTATCTTAAAAGAAACAAAAGAAAGAGGAAAGCAGATTGTGACGATTTAGACTGTACGGATTGTTTTGATTGTGATTGTACTTGTTAAATTTTTCTTCCAAATAAAAAGCTAGTGTATTTTTAATAATACACTAGCTTTTTGCTTTGAAATTTTAAGAAAAGTGTAGGAATACGACTATTCTATAGAGAACTTTAGTTTTGTATATAAAAGGAGGCGTTAGATGTTGGAAACGTATGATTGGAACAATAAACTAACATATTTAAAAAACACGAGAGATTTATATTACAACGACGATTATGTAAGCTTTTTAGTAAATACAGTTTGGAAGATTACTAAGCCTGTACATATCGTTGATTACGGTTGTGGATATGGTTATTTAGGCTTAGTATTAATGCCATTACTTCCAAAAGGATCAAAGTATACCGGCATTGATAGTGGAGAAACTTTATTAGCTGAAGCGAGAGCGTTATTTCGTTTACTTCCATATGAGTCAGAATTTATGGAGGGGGATGCTACAGAAATAGAATTAAACGATAAATACGATATAGCAATCTGTCATGCTTTTTTGTTACATATGAGTTCACCAAAAACGATGCTAGAAAAAATGATACATTCAATTAAAAAGGGCGGAAAAATAATCTGTTTTGAACCACATTGGATATCAAATATGTCTTCATACTTTTTAAATGGAGAGAATCAATCGGAAATTATTAGGCTAGGAGCTTTGCAGAATTTATTTGAAAGTGACATGCAGAGAAGCGGAAAAGATGGAAATATTGGTATGAAAATACCGATGTTTTTAAGTGAACTAGGCGTAAAAAATATTCAATGTAGAGTAAGTGATAAAGTGAACTTTTTAGATTCTAATATGCATCATAATGATAAAAACGATTTGTATCAATCATTAAAAGAAGAAGGGATTGCTGGTAATCCCGGTGATAAGCAACAATTTGTAGAACGTTTAATAGACAGAGGATTAACATATGATGATGCGTTAGATCAATATGAAGCTGAACTCAAATTTTTTAGAGCGTTTCATCTACATTCCTCTTTAGTATATGCTCCGAATATGAAAATTACATTTGGTGAAATAGAATGTTAAAGGAGCAATACGATGAAAAATGTCGCTTAATGTCGGTAAGTCGATATTCGACATATAATCGCTGATATAATTTGAAAATCGCCGATATAATTTCATGTACTGATTTCAACTATATAAAAATAAGATCCATATGTTACGTTATTCCAGTTAATCAAACAAAATACAGAGAAAAACAATCAATTTTACTATATTTTGTTATAAATTCGAATAATATTAAATAATACTATCCATTATAGGAGATTTTAGTTGAATACCTACAATATGATGTGTAAAATCTAAGCAAGTAGCAGTTTAAATATAAATTTGAGGTGAATACATGCTAGATTTTGAGCAGTTAGATGCTTGTTTGAAAGACAAGAGATTTATAGATGGATTACAGGGAATAAATAATGAAATTTCATATATAAAAGAAACGAATACTTTATCTTATGTGAAAAAGTGGCTTGCTAATATTCCTTCACATAAGGAGTTTGATATATTAATACGTCTTACTGATGAAGGGCTTATGCACCAATACAGTTCATTCCTCATTCGCTATGCCTATAAAAAATTCCCAAATATGAGAACGCTCTCTTTATATTGTGATGAGTTAATTGATGAGCGGAAAATACTTGAAGTAGAACAGTTGTTAAAAGACTCATTAGAAGAGGTAAATAAAGAAGAGATAGACGTTGATCTTTTAGCGAAAACATATTTTACATTAGTACGATGTTTGTTGGAAATGAAACGAAATGAAGAAGCTCTTTTTTATATGCAAAAGGCAGAGGAGTACAGTGCACGTGCAGTATTTGATAAATGGGGCTACGTGTATATGCATACAGGTGAATGGGAGAAAGCAGAAGAACAATTTATAGCTGGTATGCAGCATAAAGATTGTGAAGAGTTATCTACCTATTTATTATCACAGTTATATGCGAATAAGGGAGAACAAAAACGTGCATTACAGCTAATTGATGATGCGATTGTAAAGTTCCCGCAAGTACCATATTTTCATTTTGAAAAGGTGAAATATTTATTAGATTTAGGGAAGTATGAAGAAATGTTAGTGGTAATTGATAACATAAATAAGCAGCTTCCTTATCATGCGTATAAAACTTACTTTGTACATTTACGTGCAGAAGCGCTTTACAAAATGAATAAAATTGTAGATTTACAACAGTTATTAAAAGAAGAAAAAAGTTTAAAAGAGTCTTTATATCATAATTTAGAAAAAAATCCAGATGGCAAAAAGGTTCACTTACCAATCGTTCCAATTGTACAAAAGGATAATTATTGTGTACCGACAAGTTTAGAAATGATGTTACAGTTATGGGGAGACAAACGTACACAAGATGAGATAGCAGAGTTTATTTTTGATATGACGGGATCGAAGTTTTCAGATACTGTTTCTTATTTAGAAGAATTAGGTTATGAATATCGTTATTTTAAAGGGAATGTAGAAAATTATAAGAGACTGTTAGATCAGGGGATTCCCGTTTTATTAAGTATAGATATTGAGCATGCGTCACATGTGCAAGTGCTAGCTGGATACGATGATATGTTACAAGCTTTTTATGTTCAAGATCCGAATTTTATCGAACCAGTTATTGTGGAATATAGTAAGTTGCAAGAAAAATATCGTTATACAGGCTGCTTAGCGATTACGTTTGTTCCGAAAGAAAAAAAGGAACTACTATCATTTTTAAATGAAGAAGAACATCATTATTTTAAATCTATTTTTTCTTTAACAGATCATTTGGATGAACAAGATAAAGAGGGGATTCATGACTTAGTACAGTTTTTAAAAGGGACGAGTGATAATCCGAATACGTGGTTATATACGGTTAAGCATTTAGATGTTGAAGTAGATAAAGAATTTATTTTATATTGTATAGAAAAGTTAATGGAGAAATTTCCTAACTCAGATTTTGTTAAATTACATGGTGCACAGTGCTTTATTCGCCTTGAAGAGTTAGAAAAAGCTGGACACATGCTTGCGAGTGTTGAGAAGAAAAATAATCGTGCCTTATATCATTTCATAAACGGAAGGTATGCTTTTGAGCAGGAAAGTTATTTAGAAGCGATTTCAAGTTTTCGTTCCTCGTTACAATTAGACGCGGATCAGCCGATTGCTTGGAGTTTTCTCGCTTTATCATATATGTATATCGATCAATCTGAAAAGGCGTTGCAGTTTTCTCAAGTCGCCTTGGAACGTAGCCCTGAACGATTTACTTTAACGAATCACGGGTTAATATTAATAGATTTAGAAAGATATGAAGAAGCGTATGAAATCTTTAATGATTTGTTAAAAGAATATAAAAATGAAGCACATGTATGGTATGAGCGAGCGAGATGTGCGCATCATTTAGGGAAATTATATTTAGCGATAAAAGGGCTTAAAATAGCAATTCATTTGGATAGTAATGCACCATACATTTATACGAAACTTGCAGAAATATACGAATCTGATTTGAAGGATGAAGAAAGTACGAAAGAAGTTTTATTAAAAGGTATTGAGAATTGTGATGATAAGGCATCTCTATACGTAAAACTCGGTGACTACCATTTTCAAAAGGATAGTCTGGAAGAAGCGGAAACATCGTATACTCGTGCTTTAGAAGAAAATCATGATGATGTATATTCTCACTTCGGACTTACGCAAGTTTATATGGCAAGAGAACAATATAAGGAAGCAAAAGAATATATTCTCAGTATCGAAAAACAAATTGAAAAGAGCCAAGATTTCCTTATGAACGCTGGAATGGTTTTATGGGATGCTGAGGTTGAACTTGGTGGAAGTGAAGAAGGATTTAAAGTAGCATTGTCTAAGTTAGAGAGTGGTATAAAGCAGAGCGAATATAATGTAGCAAGTGCGTTAGATGAATATGTGAATCGAATGAAAGGAACGGTATTTGTACAACGAGGAATAGCATTCTTAAGAACGTTACAAAAAGAAAGAAATGACGTAAGTGAATATGGCTGTTATACAGGTATTTTATATGAGTCGATTGGACAGTACGGTCAGGCGATGAAAAGATATAATAAGGCGATAGAACAAAAAGAAACGGCATTACCGTATTACCGAATTGGTGAAACACTTATGGCATTAGGACAATTAACGGAAGCAAAACAAGCGTATGAAAGATGTTTAGAGCTTGATGGGAATTTCATTGGTGTACATTTACAGCTTGCGGAAATATATGAAAAAGAAGAAAATCGTTCTAAAGAACAAAGTCATATGGTTCAGGCGATGAAAGAAGAGCCGTTGCATATTAATATGGAATATTTGGCACAGCTTTCAGTAGAAATGAATCTTCAGGAAGAATTGCTGGCTGAACTAGAACAATTAGCGGACGAAGTACCTGAAATATGGCGATTAGATGCGATTGCATATGTGTATGGAGCAATGAATGAAATAGATAAAGAACAAGTACAGATTGAAGAGGCACTACGATTAGATGGCGAGCATACAGAAGTTTTATATCATTATGCAAAAGTATTAGTGAAAAATAGAAATGCAAAGGCAATTGAAATTGCGATGAAAGTGATACAAAAAGATGTAAATAATGAACGTATATTTGATGTATATGTAAAAGCGATAGAACAACATAAGAAATGGTCTAACATACGAGATTTTCTTCATATATTAAAAGTGAAAAAGGCAGACAGAAGTATGGCGTTTATGTATGCTGCATCTGCGGTTACAGAAAGATGGATTGAACGTCAACAAAATGAACAGCCGAAGAAATCCATAATTACAAGAGCTTTTTATCGCATGAAAAACCGTGCGAAAGAAATTTCGATTATTACTACAATCATTGATTTATATGAAATCTCATTAAAGTTAAATCAAAAAAATAGTATGGCAGCGCAGCGATTTGCACTATTTTACGAGAATGTGGTGATGTATAAAGAGGCGATAGATGTGTTGCAAACATCATTAGAAAGTAAATGGGATTACGATGTAGCCAAGCAACTTGTAAATCTTTTCATAGAGTGTGAGGAAGAAGATAGGTTACGGGATGCTGCAGAATTAACGAAGCAAATGGTTCGAGAGTTACCAGATGATTATGATACGCTTCTTTTACAAGCACAAGTATTCTTTAAAATGGGAGAAGAAAGAAAAGCAGAAAAGATTACTTTACAATTAACGGAGCAAACACCGTTTGTAAGTAGAGCGTTTCTTGCTTTAGGAGAAATATATCAAAGTCAAGAACGGTTTGAAGAGGCAATTCACGTATTACAAAATGCTTCTATACATCATCCGAATGAAACAGCAATTCTTCTTTCTTTAGCATCTTCTTATCATGGTGCCGGCCAAACGATAAAGGCAGAAAAAATAACAAATGAAGTATTAACAATGGATGCGAGTGATTTGTTAGCAAGATATGATCGTGCTTGTTATTTAGCGCAGTTAAACAGGAATGAAGAGGCGAAGGAAGAGCTTGAAATTGTACTTCGTGAGGATGAGTCAGGATTTTTCGCTGAACTTATCGAGGATGATGAAAATTTAGCAGTATTGCGAGAATTGGAAAAGTAATTGTATAAGAAGAACGAAAAAGGATATAAATAAAGTGAAACTTTAATCAGTGGGGGTCTTACTACCCATTAAAGCGGGATAAAATATATTTTGAATTAGTTGACAATTCATCGCCTGATGGCATAAAATAACTTTTAACAAAGTATACAAATCTGAAGACGAGAAAGAGTAAAATAGTGTACTGTTCCACAGAGAGCCGGTATGTTGCTGAAAGCCGGTGTGCAGACGTTATTTGAAAATCATCTCCGAGGAGCCGAGGCTGAAAGTAAGTAAGCCCGGACGGATGTCTACCGTTACAAAGAACACGTATGATAGTACGTTGCTAAGTGCTATTAGCGAAGAGCTAATAGAATTAGGGTGGTAACGCGGTTAAACCCGTCCCTACTTCATAGGGACGGGTTTTTTGTGTGCTTTAAAACATAAAAAGGAGTGATTGTAGATGAAGAAAGTAGATGTAAAAGAGTCAGCTGTAGGGAGAGAAACACGTATTCGTAAGCAGTGGAACGAGCAAAGTATTTTCGAGCAATCAATTCAGAATCGAGAAGGCGCACAATCGTTTGTTTTTTATGAAGGACCACCAACGGCGAATGGATTACCGCATGTAGGTCATGCGCTTGGACGAACAATTAAAGATGTAGTAGCAAGATATAAAACGATGGCTGGTTATAAAGTGTTAAGAAAAGCGGGATGGGATACACACGGCTTACCTGTAGAATTAGGTGTTGAGAAACAACTTGGTATTTCTGGTAAACATGAAATCGAAGAGTATGGAATTGAACCATTTATTAAAAAGTGTAAAGAGAGTGTATTCACATATGAGAAGCAGTGGCGTGAATTCACTGAAAGCATCGGTTACTGGGTAGATATGGATGATCCATACGTTACGTTAGAGAATCCATATATCGAAAGTGTATGGCATATTTTAGGGACGATTCATGAAAAAGGATTATTGTATAAAGGGCATAGAGTTTCACCATATTGCCCAAGCTGTCAAACTTCACTAAGTTCACATGAGGTTGCCCAAGGGTATAAAACAGTAAAAGATTTAAGTGCAACAGTTAAATTTAAAGTGAAAGATAGTGAAAATGAATATTTCCTAGGTTGGACGACAACACCTTGGACACTTCCAGCCAATGTTGCACTCGCTGTACATCCAAATATGGAATACGTGAAAGCGAAACAAGAAGGGTATGTATACATTGTTGCGAAAGAACGTGTACAAGATGTATTAAAAGAAGACTATGAAGTATTATCTGTTCATAAAGGAGAAGAATTAGTAAATACTTCTTACACAGCACCGTTTCCAATGAAGGAAGTTACAAATGGTTACCACGTTATCGCAGCCGATTTTGTCACGGCAGATAGTGGTACAGGACTCGTTCATATCGCACCGGCATACGGGGAAGACGATTATAGAGTCGTTCAAAGTGAAGGATTGTCATTCTTGCATGTTGTAGATGAGAAAGGTGAGTATACAGAGGCAGTACCATTTTTGAAAGGTAAATTTGTTAAAGATAGTGACGTAGATATCGTTCGTTATTTAGCGAAGGAAGGCTTACTATACCATAAAGAAAAGTATGAACATAGCTACCCGCATTGCTGGCGCTGTGATTCACCACTTCTTTATTATGCAGGAGAGAGTTGGTTAATCCGAACAACTGCAATTAAGGATACATTTTTACAAAATAACGATACTGTTACTTGGTATCCAGACCATATGAAACATGGACGCTTTGGTAAGTTTTTAGAAAATATGGTGGACTGGAATATTAGCCGAAATAGATATTGGGGAACACCATTAAACGTATGGGAATGTGAAAGTTGCGATCATCAATTCGCACCGAAAAGCATTGCTGATTTAAGAAAGCATAGTACGAAAGAAACACCTGAAGATTTAGAATTGCATAAGCCGTATGTAGATGAAGTGCAAGTTAGCTGCGAAAAATGCGGAGGTGCGATGAATCGTACACCAGAAGTAATTGATGTTTGGTTTGATAGTGGTTCGATGCCATTTGCGCAATATCATTATCCGTTTGAAAATAAAGAGTTATTTGAAGATCAGTTTCCAGCAGATGTAATTGCAGAAGGCATTGATCAAACACGCGGCTGGTTTTATAGTTTATTAGCAGTATCGGCACTATATACAGGAAAAGTG
The DNA here is from genome assembly GCF_022663305.1 of Bacillus cereus group sp. BfR-BA-01408. Classification (NCBI taxonomy): domain Bacteria; kingdom Bacillati; phylum Bacillota; class Bacilli; order Caryophanales; family Bacillaceae; genus Bacillus; species Bacillus cereus group sp. BfR-BA-01408. The sequence goes on from NZ_JAKUFF010000049.1 coordinate 19,797, forward strand.
CCTTATAAACGAGTGTTATCACTAGGGCATGTATTAGATGAAGAAGGACAGAAAATGTCTAAAAGTAAAGGGAATGCACTAGATCCAGTTGATTTAGTAAATCAGTTTGGTGCAGATGCTTTAAGATGGGCACTTCTCGTTGACAGTGCTCCGTGGAATGCGAAGCGTTTTTCTGAAAGAACAGTATTGGAAGCGAAATCTAAGTTTGTAGATACATTAGTCAATGTGTATAGCTTCTACGTTTTATATGCAAATTTAGATGAGTATAATCCAGATGAAACATATGACGTAAAGCGAACGAAATTGGATGAATGGGTATTATCAAGATTGCATAGTACAACGAAAAAAGTGAGAACTGCACTTGATGATTATCAATTTACGAATGCAGCTCGTGAAATCGCGACGCTTGTAGATGAAGTAAGTAATTGGTACGTAAGGCGATCGCGTAATCGTTTCTGGGAGTCTGGTATGAATGCTGAAAAAGCAGCTGCGTATGAGACACTTCATGAAGTACTTGTGACAATTAGTAAATTAATTGCACCATTTACACCGTTTGTCGCTGAAGATATTCATTTAAATTTAACTGGAAGTAGCGTTCATTTAGAGGATTATCCAATTATAAATGAATCACTACTTCAACCGAAATTAGAAGCGGAGATGGATGCAGTTTTACAAGTTGTTGAACTTGGAAGAAGTAACCGTAATCAACATTCTTTAAAAGTAAAACAGCCGTTAGCGGAACTTGTATTACTTGAGCATAATGAAAATGATATGGATTGGGAATTTTATCGTGATATCGTCATGGATGAGTTAAATGTAAAAGCGTTCCATGTTGAACTCGATGAAACGAAATACACGTCTTATCAATTAAAGTTGAACTTTAAAACGGCTGGGCCGAAGTTCGGTAAAAATGTGAATGCAGTAAATGGTTGGCTAAAACAATTACCACAAGACGAGGTACAAAACTTTGTTTCTACAGAAAGAGCGGTTTACGAAGGTGCATCAGGAGAAGAAATAGTTGTAACGACTGAAGATGTAGTAGTAGAGAAAGTTGCGAAACCTGGATTCTCTAATACAACTAACGGACAATATACAGTAATGTTAGATACGAATGTAACGGAAGAATTGCTACAAGAAGGGGTAGCACGTGAATTCATTCGCGCCGTTCAAGAATATCGTAAGCAGTTGAATTTACCTGTTAATTTACGAGTAGATGTAATTCTTGATACAGAGGAAGAACTACAGCAAACGTTAACGAATCATAAAGAGTTGTTGGAAGAAAACTTACTCGTTAAACAATTTACATTTGGTCACTTAACGAATGAAGATGATGAACTATCTTTAGGTGAGACGAAAGTTCGTATTAAATTAAGCGCGACTAAGTAAAGAAAAGGAAGTTGGAATCATTCCAACTTCCTTTTTTGTATGATAGATATTTATCCGGCTAATTTTTTCATAATCGATTCGATAGGACCTCAAGAAAATTTCTTTCTAAAGTATTGTTTTCGCTTTACACATAAATATTGAGAAAATTTCACGCCCCCTGAATGGAAAGGTAATAGAATTGTTCATAGAGAATTACTCGTAGATTCAATTTTTATTCCCCCCATTTTATGGGGAATGATTGCCTAGTGGTAATGGGATAAGGTTGAGCTACTTTATTAGGGGGAGTGGTTCTATGTTTAATAAAAAAATGGTGGCAATGGCAATGACTGTGCCGTTAGTAATGGGGACGATTACTACAGTTTCCGCATTGGAAAAACAACAGCAAGTAAAGCTAGAAGCTTATTCGCCGCAGAAAAAAGCAACTGAATATTTAAAAGAAAATGCTGCGCAGTATGGATTAAAAGCAGACCTTTCAGACTTACAATATATTTCTACAACAGAAACGTCAGTAGCTTCATATGTTAGGTTCCAACAAGTTGTGAATGGTGCGCCTGTATTTTCAAAACAAATTACAGTTACTCTTAACGGTGAGGGAAAAGGAGTACTTGCTGTTTCTGATTATCAATCTGTTAAAGGTGTGAAGGAAGCTACGACAAAAATTAGTGAAAAAGATGCAATACAAAAATCAATGGCGTATGTTGGAGAAGTAAGTGAACAAAACTTATGGGCTCCTACAGAGAAGGAATTTGGATATATTGTTGAAGAGGGAATTGCTCGTCCAGTATATAAAGTTGTAGTCCATTCTAATAACCCGTTTGGTGCATGGGAAACATTTATTGATGCTGAAAACGGAAAGTTAATTAAAAAGGTTGATATAAACCGAAAAGCAGAAGGGTCAGGAAAAGTATTTTTACCTAATCCTGTCGTATCAAGCGGGAGTTTAGCAGGATTAAAGGATAACAATGATGCGGATTCTCCAGCGTTAACGAATCAATTAAAAACGGTCACTTTAAAAGGCTTAGATGGGACAGGATTTTTAATTGGAGAGTATGTAACCATTTCTTCAAAAGCAAAAACGAAATCTACAAACTTACAATTTAACTATACACGCGCAAATGATAGCTTTGAAGATGTCATGTCGTATTATCATATCGATACTTTGCAACGTTACATTCAAAGTTTAGGTTTTAAAAATATTAATAATCGCTCTATTAAAGTGAATGTGAATGGAACGACAGCTGATAATTCATTTTATTCCCCAACAACGAAAGCTTTAACCTTTGGTACTGGCGGAGTAGATGACGCAGAAGATGCTGGTATTATCGCACATGAATATGGACATTCAATTCAAGATAATCAAGTTCCTGGTTTTGGTAGTTCGGCAGAAGGCGGAGCGATGGGAGAAGGATTTGGAGACTTCTTAGGTGCTACGTATGAAGATGCAGTATCAACTACAGGGTACGGAAAAGCATGTGTTGGAGAATGGGATGCGACTGCTTATTCTAGTTCAGATCCGACGTGCTTACGCCGATTAGATAATAATAAAGTGTATCCGAAAGATATTACGAATGAAGTACATGATGATGGAGAAATTTGGGCTCAAGGACAATATGAGATGGCGCAAGCATTTGGTCGTGATGTAGCAACGAAAATTATTTTACAATCGCACTGGTCGTTAACACCAAACTCTAAATTCAGTGATGGAGCAAAAGCGATTAAACAAGCGGATGCTCTTTTATATGGCGGACAACATGCTGCGGATATTGATCGTATTTGGGCAGCGAGAGGAATTAGTACGAATTAATGTAAAAAGTCGTGGCATGTATAAGCCACGACTTTTTAATTTGCTTAAGAACTGGTACTAGTAAAGTAAGCTATACGAATGATAATGTGAATTTATTCGCATTTCATTTGTTTTTTTCGTCTTTAAAAACAAAATGCTCTTTAAATTTTCTAGACTCTACTTTTTGACCATTTCTCATGGAGCGGAAAGGGTGTTCTTGCCAAGTAATAATTACATCAACTTCATCCGCCTTTGTAGCAACTGGAAAATTAGCATGTTCAAATCCAGTTTTTCCACTTGCTAAACGACTTTCCTTTAGAGAAAAGAGTTCATATTTCGTTTTTGTTTTTGGTTCGTTGCGGAATACTTCGACTTGTACGTTATATACTTCACTGTTTCCAACATTTTTTACTGAAAATTGATAAGTTTGGAATTCATCTTTTTTAGCTTGAAGCTTTTTTTTGTTTACTTTTTTCGGTTCAGCAATATTCACTTGCCATTGATCAGAGTTTTGAGAGATAGGTAAAGATTTTGGTGAGTATGCGTACGTTTCATTCACTACAATTAGGCATAACAAAAGAAGAAAGAAACTAATCGCTTTTTTCATATTAACACCTCACTATAAAATTTTTATTAATATGCGTAAATAAAACGGAAAATATGTAATTAAATGGAAAAAGGTGATACTTTGATTCAAATGAATTTGAAAAAAATTGAAAAAATGGTAAATGGTGAAGGATTACAAGAATCGTTTCATCTTATCGAGATGCATGGTGTCTGCATAGATTCCAAAAACATGAAAGAAGGAAATTTATTTGTTCCAATCATTAGGGTGAAAGATGGGCATGAGTATGTGAAAGAAGCAATGGATAATGGAGCTGTCGCTTCCTTATGGAAAAAGTCTTACGGTACTCCGCCAAAAGGGATTCCAATTATATTTGTAGATGACACTTTGTTTGCTTTGCAACAATTGGCACAATTTTATCGAAGAGAGCTAAATGTAAAAGTAATAGGAATTACAGGTAGTAATGGCAAGACTACGGTAAAAGATATAATAGGAGGTATTTTAAGTTCAACTTATCGAGTGCATAAAACAAAAGGTAATTTTAATAGTCAAATCGGTTTGCCGTTAACAATTTTAGAGATGAAACGAGATACAGAGTTTTTAATACTTGAAATGGGAATGAGTGAAAAAGGACAAATTCGAAATTTATCACGAATAGCACAGCCAGATGTAGCGATTATTACAATGATTGGACAGTCACATCTAGAGACGCTTGGATCAAGAGAAGAGATTGCAAAGGCTAAATTTGAAATTATAGACGGATTAAATGACGATGGACTGTTCCTATATAATGGCGATGAGCCATTACTTTCTCAAAATATTAATATGCTAGGTATAGAAAGTAAGTCATTTGGTGGAAAGTATACAAATGATTTGTTTCCAACGAACGTACAATTAGATGAATATGGTGTTCATTTTAAAATAAATAATACAAAAATACAGTACGATGTTCCCTTACATGGAAAACATAATATTTTAAATGCGATTGTCGGAATTGCTGTAGGGCAATTTTACAAAGTCCCTATAGAAAAAATACAAGAAGCATTGCAGCAAATAAATATTACACAAATGCGCTTTCAGTTTTTAACCGCTAAAACAGGTTTTACAATTATTAACGATGCATGGAATGCCAGCCCCTCTTCCATGAAGGCTGCAATTGAAACGTTACAGAAATTAAATGCCTATGAGAAAAAAATGATAGTGATTGGAGATATGTTGGAGTTAGGGAAGAAAGGTGAAACATATCATAGAGAAATTGGTAAAATGTTAAATGAGGAGAGCATTCAATATGTATTTACGTATGGAGAGTTAGCCAAAATTGTAGCGGAAGAAGCAAGAAAGAACTATCATGCAGGAAAAGTACAATCATTTGATAATAAAGCCGAGATAGCAGAGGAAGTATTAAAAATTATAACGCAAAATGATGTTGTATTATTAAAAGGCTCACGTGGAATGGCTTTAGAGGAGATTGTACAAAAGTGGATTTGAAAAATCAAAATATATTTAAAAAGACTTGCGTTTTATAAAACAAAGAGATAGAATACTCTGTAAATATAAAAAGTGATGATCAGGAAAAGTACATGATGCAAAGGTCTACAGAGAGCAATCGGTTGCTGAGAAGATTGCGATACCGCATGATGGAAAGACACCTGTGAGTGTTGCTTTGAACGTGATAATTAGTAAAAGCAAACGGTACCTACCGTTATCAGGGCTAAGATGGTCATTATGACAATTTGGGTGGTACCGCGGAAAAATCCGTCCCTATTTATAGGGGCGGATTTTTGTATTCTTTGAAAGGAGGTGAGTGACCGTGGATGATGACGATGATAACAATAACGTAAATAAATATAAATTTACTGGAGGGAAATGTAATGAAGCGTTCACTCACAAAAGAATGTACAAAGCAAAGCGGAAAAGTTGTATTACTTCAAGGATGGGTAAAAAAGATTCGTCATCTAGGTAATGTTAGTTTTTTATTAATAAGGGATCGATCAGGGGTTATGCAATGCGTATTAGAAAACAAGCTAGCTGGATTTAAAGTAGATGTGGAAAGTGTTGTTCAAGTCGTAGGCCAAATAGTAAAGACTTCGAAAACAGAATTAGGGATTGAAGTGCTTGCTCACGAAGTGAAAATATTAAATGGCGCAGAACCACTTCCATTTGAAATAAATAAAAAGAAGTTACAAGTCGGCTTAGATCAACTACTGAATGAACGGGTATTATCATTAAGACATGAGCGAACCGCGGCTATATTTAAAGTGAAATCTACGCTCGTCCAGAGCTTTAGTGAATTCCTTATAGAGAACGATTTCACACGTATATTTACTCCAAAAATTGTTTCGCAGGGGGCAGAAGGAGGAGCAAATGTTTTTAAGCTGCCATACTTCCAAAAAGAAGCGTATTTAGCTCAATCACCACAGTTTTATAAGCAAATGATGGTAGCGGGAGGATTAGAACGTGTTTTTGAAATTGCACCTGTATATAGAGCGGAACATCACAATTCTTCCCGTCATTTAAATGAATATATATCGTTAGACGTAGAGATTGGCTTTATAAATGATTTTCATGAAGTGATGCAATTAGAAACGGATGTTTTAAGATATATGTTTCAACAAGTAGCAAAAAACTGTGAGAAAGAACTACAACTATTACAAATAGAAGTACCTGTTATTACAGAAATACCGAAAATTACATTGTTACAAGCACAAGAAATTTTGAAAAGTAAGTATCGGAAAGAATCGCCAATTGGGGATTTAGATACAGAAGGTGAGAAGTTACTAGGGAAATATGTGAAGGAAACATATAAGAGTGAATTTGTTTTCATTACACATTATCCGAAAGAAGCGAGACCGATGTATACGATGCCGAATAACGAGAATCCAACTATTACTGATTCGTTTGACTTACTATATAAAGGATTAGAAATAACTTCAGGGGCACAGAGAATTCATAATTATGAAATGTTACTAGCTTCTTTTAAAGAAAAAGGATTACATCCAGATACATTTCAATCTTATTTAAATACATTCCGATACGGTTGTCCCCCGCACGGTGGTTTTGGAATTGGATTAGAGAGAGTTGTATATAAATTTTTAGAATTATCGAATGTGAGAGAAGCGAGTGCTTTTCCAAGAGATTGTACGCGTCTTATACCATAACATGAGTACCCTTCTATAGTATAGAAGGGTACTTTGCATTTTAATAAAAGTGGAAGAGAATAATAATATTTTTTGTGTGAAAATATGTAAATTATATTAAGAACATTTTATAATGAATTGAGAAAAAGAAAATTCATAAGTTATAATGAAATATGAATATAAAAAAAGTTCATATAATAATGTATGGAAGGGTATGAAACATGTTATATCAAACTCAAGCAACACAACAAACACCAGCTTATATAATTTATCTTCTTGATGTAAGCGCATCAATGAACCAAATGATGGATGCAGGCGGAGAAGAAAAAAGAAGAATTGATATTGTAACGGATGCTCTTTCTTTAGCAATTCGCCAAATGGTATTTCGTTCAACAAAAGGTAGTCGCTTGCTCCCGAGATATAAGTTATCTATTTTAGCCTATAGCGATCATGTTTTTGATTTATTGGGTGGGGTGAAAACAATAGACGAGGTAGCAAGACTTCGCCCTCTAGAAAAAATACAAACGCATCGTTTAACTGATACAGCAAAAGCTTTCTCTGTAGTAGAGAAGTTATTGCAAAAGGAATTACCAAATTTACAAGACGGGCCAGCTCCTGTTGTTTGTCATATGACAGATGGTGCTTCTACTGGTGAAGATCCAGAATTAATTGTGCGAAGAATTATGAATATGTCTGTACCTGATGGAAACGTACTAATTGAAAATATTTTTATTTCAGATGAAATCATGCAAGAACACATTACTAATATAAAGAAGTGGGAAGGCATTATGCCAAATACAGAGATTACAGATGAATATGGTGCAAAGTTGCAAAGACTTTCATCGCCTATACCTCAAAGCTATCGTGAGATGATGACGGAACATGGGTTTCATATTGCAGATGGTGCTGTGATGATGTTTCCAGGGACAAATGCGGACTTAGTATCACTTGGATTTCAAATGTCTGCCGCAACGCCGGTTCGATAGGAGGGGGGAGTATGTTGAAATATATCCTCTCGCAAAAGAAAGAAACGGTATTGCAAGAAAATAAAATGAAACATTTTACATATCGATATAGCTATGTAAGAGCAAAGGAAACGCAGGATTTAAATGAGGGTGGACAAGACTTCCTAGCATTTCAAGATAATGGAACTAGTTTCATATTTGCGTTATGTGATGGTGTAGGGCTGTCTTTTCATGGTGAAATTGCTGCAGAATTTCTTGGTATGAAGTTAGTAAACTTGTTTGATACATGTCAAGGAAGTGAACTGGATATTGCTACATTATTAAATGAACAGTTAAATAATTGGATAGAAGAAGCTTCAGAGGAAGTGAATGCATTTCGATTGCCAGAACAAACACCGTGGTTACTTCGCGATGTTTTGGAGGAAAAGCGAAAACAAGGTAGTGAAACGATGTTTATTGGTGGGAAAATAGAACTTATTCCAAATGAAGATAAAGTACAAATAACGATAGTTACACATGGCGATTCATTTGTGCAATTGTTTCAAGATAAGGAGAATTGTTCGAATGTAATGAAGTTTAAGAGAAATATAGAGAAAAGATGGTCTACACAGCGAGGTATTATTGGTGGGGAATTGGCGGTTTTTTCAAAGGCATTATCTAGGCAAGAAGCGAATCGGATAGTTATTCACTCAGACGGACTTGTGCCGCTTAAGCAGTATAACTTTGAGGAAGTGTTAAAAGAAATTGAGAGGGCACAGAACTCTCCGACAAGCGATGATATTTCATTTTTAGATGTTTCTTGGTAATAAACACGATGGAAAAAAGGTGAATTAACGTGGAAGAGATTATTGTGACATACATAAAACAGTCAAATGAAGAAATTGATATTGCAATTCCAAATGACGTAAAAGTGGTACAAATTATTGAAGCGATTTTACATCATGAAAAAATAGATGAAGCATTGAGCGGGATCTATGAAATTAGAGTGGCAAAAGATAAAGAAGAGTGGCATTCTATTCGAAATGATGAAACGTTGCGCGATAATGATGTGTGGGATGGACAATATGTAATGCTACATAAAAAAGGAGCAATTATCCCTTCTTTTGAAATGATGCCAGCAGAAGAAGTTTATAATGAACCTGTTAAACAAGATATGTCTTCTAGTGAAGAAGATTATGTATGGAAAATCATTGAGTAATAGTTTTTGGATGGGGAAGGAGAAATGTTTTGTGCAAAAATCACCGTATTTTCAACGCTCTCCGCGTGTGAAAGTAGATATACCAACAGGGGATGTTATTATTCATGATCCGCCGAATATACCGGAGGAGCCGAAATTTTCAATTGAAACAATGTTACTGCCTGCAATGATGACAGTTTTAACATTGGTATTATATTTTGTAATGATGAAATTTATGAAGATGAATTCAAGTTATATGCCATTAATGATGGTTTCAAGTATTCCGATGTTGGGATCATATATAATTACAACGATGGGGCATTTCCGTAAAAAGAAAGAACATCGTCAAATGGTTGAACAATTACAAACAAGATATTTAGAGCAAATTCAAAAGCATAGAGTGGAATTAGATACGTTAAAGGTTGAACAAGCAAAATATTTAATTACACAAAATCCAAGCCCATTAAAAAGTGTACAAAGAATTGAAAACAGGGAAAGTAATTTGTGGGAGAGAACACCTGAAAGTCCAGACTTTTTAGATATTCGTATTGGTACAGGAGAAAGACCATTCCTTGTAGAATTGAAGGTGCCTGAACAGAAAGGTTACGAAGAAAATCCATTAGTTACAGAAGCACAAAATGTGAAAAGAGATTTCAATACGATACCGAATGGACATATTTCAATTTCTTTGAAAAAAAATGATGTAATTGGTGTAGTCGGAAATAAAGAAGATAGACTAAACTTTATTCGAATTGTAACGACACAAATTATGACGCATCATGCACCAAATGAAGTGAAAATAGCAGCATTTTATCATGAGAAGGAGAAAAAGCAGTGGGATTGGATGAGGTGGCTTCCTCATGTATGGGATGAACAGAGAAGTATGCGCTTTTTATCTGAAAATCAACAAGATGCACAGAAACTAGCTGAAGTACTATTTACCCCACTTAATATGCGTAGAATCTATAATTCTTCTGCGCAAGCAGATGCAAAAGTTCCTTTAATTCCGATGTATGTATTTTTCTTATCAGCGAGAGAATTTTTAGAAGATGATCCTTTAACTCCAATGTTACTTAGAGAAGGTGAAAGTGTAGGAGCTTCTACATTTATTTTTGCGGAACAAAAGGAACGCTTACCGATGGAATGTGATCTTGTAATAAGCTTAAATGGAGAAAATGGTGAGTTAGTAGAAACGTTTTCAAGTTCAGCTGAAAATAGTGGAACAACGCGTGCTAGTTTTAAAGTAGATCGACTTTCATTCGAGCGATGTGAACTAGGAGCGCGAAGCATTGCTCCAATTCGAATGAAAAGTTCTACAGCAGCCAACATTCCGAAAGTATTAACATTTTTAGACTTGTTTCAAGCTAAAAATATGGAAGAGCTACAAGTGCTAGAGAGATGGAAAGAAAATCGATATCCGACTTCATTACCGGTTCCAATTGGTGTAAGAGAAGGAAGTAAACCTGTTTTTCTAAATATTCACGATAAAATAGAGAAAAAAGGGCATGGTCCACACGGTCTAATGGCTGGTACAACAGGATCAGGAAAAAGTGAAGTAATTCAGTCTATAATAGCAGCGTTAGCAGCAACCTATCACCCTCACGAGATGGCATTTATGCTTATCGATTATAAAGGTGGTGGGATGTCAAACACATTTGCGGGATTACCGCATATTATTGCATCTATTACGAACTTAGAGGACCCGAACTTAATTGAGCGTGCCAGAATTTCATTAAAGGCAGAACTAGAACGGAGACAAAAATTATTCATTCAAGCTGGAAATGTTCAGCATCTAGATGAATATTATGAAACAAGCTGGCGTGAAAAAGAACCTTTACCACATTTATTTATTGTTATTGATGAGTTTGCTCAAATGAAAAAGGAACAACCAGAATTTATGGACGAGCTAATTAGTGTCGCTGCAATAGGAAGGACATTAGGAGTTCACTTATTATTAGCAACTCAAAAACCTTCAGGGGTTGTAAATGACAAGATTTGGAGTAACTCACGTTTTCGAATTTGTTTACGTGTCCAAGATGATGCGGATAGTCGTGAAATGTTAAAGATTCCAGATGCATCTAAAATCAATGTACCAGGGCGAGGATATCTTCAAGTTGGTAGCAATGAAGTATTGGAATTATTCCAATCTGCATGGAGTGGAGCACCTTATAATCCAGATGAAGAGAAATTTCTTGATATTGTTGACTTTACAGAAGTGAAGCTTTCCGGTGAAAGAATAAAAGTGAAAAAGCGTCCAAAACCAATGACAAATAGTCCAAAGCAATTACAAGCTTTTATTCAATATGTACAGAGCGTATCAGAAAAAGAAAATATTAAAGCATTACCAGGACCTTGGCTGGATCCATTACCGGAAAAATTATTGTTAAAAGAATTTTATGCTATGGAAAATTGGACAATTGCTGAGTGGAATAAACCGAAAGAATATTTACAAGTAACAGTAGGGTTAATTGATGATGTTGCAAATCAAGCGCAATTTCCGCTGAAGTTAGATTTACAAGAAGGACATTTAAATATTTATGGTATGCCAGGTACAGGGAAAACGACGATGTTGCAAACAATTATTATGTCTTTAGCTGTATCGCACACACCAGAAGAAGTGAATTTCTATGTTATTGATTTTGGTCGAATGTTCTTAGATTTTAGAGACTTACCTCATATAGGCGGGATTATACAAGAAGGCGAAAATGAGAAAATGAAACGTCTATTTGGATTTTTAAAGAAGGAAATCACGCATAGAAAAGAGAGTTTTTCTAATATCGGTGCAAAGTCATTCTCTATGTATAACCGAATGGTAGAAAAGAAAATTCCTGCTATCGTTGTAATGGTAGATGGTTATATAAGATTCAAAAATGAATTCGAGAAAGAAAATGAAGTGTTAGAATTGTTATTGCGTGAATCAAGTACATACGGAGTTTATTTCTATTTCTCTCTGAATCAAACAATTGATATGTTCGATCGTGTTCGTAATAATATACCGATGGCACTTACATTTGAATTGCAAGATGGAACAGAATACCATAACTTAGTAGGCAGACCTAAATTCCCATTAATTGAAGTTCCTGTTGGCCGTGGATTAATGAAAGGGCAACCGCCGGAATTATTCCAAGCAGCATTGCCGTTTATTGGGGAAAGTGAAATTGAGTACTCTCAACAATTAAAAACAATTATTCAAAAAATGAATAGAGAATGGAGCGGTGAAAAAGCAAAAGAGATTCCAATGGTACCTAAAGAAATATTTGTAGAACATATGATTGAAAAATTAGAAAGGGCTCATATTTCAGCAGGTATAGAAACAGAGGATATTCGTTTGCAAAGTTTTTCTTTAGATGAAATGAGTCATATATTTATTGGAGGAAGAATAGAAGGTGGAAAAACATCGTTATTACAAACACTTCTATTCACTACTACATACCAATACTCTCCTGAAAAGGTTGAGCTATACTTAGTAGACCTTGGTGAAAGACCTACAGGCTTATTAGCTCTTGGAGATTTACCTCATGTGAAGAAGAAAGTTACAGATGGTATGCAATTAAAAGAAATGTTAGATGAATTGTTAGAGCTAATAAATAATAGAGAACCAATAATGCCTTCTATAGATCCAAACGCAACAGTGGAGATTCCATATAAGAGAATAATCATTGCGATTGATGATATCGATCAAATGTTAACTATATTATCTACTGATTATGAGGCGAAAAATAAAATGGAACTAATAGTCCAAAATTGTAAAAATAAAGGGATTCACTTTATGACAGCTGCTACAACGTCTAGTTTAAATAGCTATTCTCATGAAAAATGGTTTGCGGAAATTAGAAAGAGAAGTATTGGTTATTTATTGGGAACGACACAAAATAACGATGTGTATTTCTTTAATATGAAACTGCCACATACTGAAATGGATCAAGAATTATTAAGTGGGGATGGATATTGCATACGTAGAAAGCCAATAAAAATAAAATGTGCATATACACCGTTACATTTACTTCGTACGATGACAGATAAAATTAGTTTGAAATGGTCTGAATTAAAAGTGAAATAATATTAAAATAGGGTTAAATTACTATAAAATAGAATATTTTTGTAATTTAACCCTTTAAAAATTGTATGAATATAGTTTATAATCTAATTGTTGTATCATTTATGATTTGAAAGGGGAAATTATTAAGATGGCAGAAATTAAAATCACACCAGAAGAACTGGAAAGAATCGCAGGAAACTTTAAAAACGCAGCAGGAGAAGCACAAAGTCAAATTAATAGACTTGAAGGCGATATTAATAGTTTAGAAGGACAATGGGCTGGGGCAACACAAGCGAAGTTCCGTGGAGAATTTATCCAATCTAAACAAGCAATGCAACAATACATTCCAATTTTAGAAGGTATTTCAACAGATTTAAAACGTATCGCTGATAAATTCCGTAACACAGATAACGCATACTAAGAATAGAACAATTGCAAAAGACCAGGAGCTATTGTTCCTGGTCTTTTTTTGAAAAATTGTTATACGAGAGTAAGGGGATAAAATGGGATTCCGACCAGAAGTAGGAGAAAAAATTAGTCTTAATAAAGATGTTTATCGTTTTGAGAAACACCCAGCTGTAATTGGTATTGAAATGCCCTATGGCCAAGAGGGAAGGCAAGGAACCGTTTATCAATTACAACAGGAAAATGGTGTAGAACGAATTGCATTAAAAGTTTTTAAGGAACGCTATCGTGAGGAAAAACATCAACTAGCATTTTTGAAGCCACTTTCTTCCTTAGTGGGTCTGAAAGTATGTTCACGCTATATCGTTACTAAAGAAGAACATACATCTGCTATCGAAAAATCAGAAGATCTTGCTAATAGTATTGTAATGCCTTGGATTGAAGGTCCAACTTGGGCTGATATTTTACAAGAACAACGAATGTTATCAAAAGAACAATGTTTCTTTATTGCAGAAGCATTTCTTACAACACTTAAAATGATGGAAGAAAATGAAGTTGCTCATAATGATTTATCGTCTAGCAACGTACTTGTACCTTTCTTAAGTGAAAATGCAATTGAAGGCCAACACAATATCGAACTTGTTGATGTTGAGCAAATGTATGGCCCAAAAACGAAAAGACCTTCATTATTGCCAGCAGGTTCAGCGGGTTACGCACCAAAGTATTTGACAAGTGGAGTATGGCAAAAAGAAGCCGATCGATTTGCAGGTGCTATTTTAATAGGAGAAATATTAAGTTGGTGTAGTGAAGAAGTTCGAAATAAAAAATGGACGGATGCAAGTTACTTTAAAACGGAAGAAATGCAGACAGAATGTGAAAGATATACGTTACTTCAGCAAGTATTACATAATCAATGGAACGGGGAAATTGCAAAATTATTTAAGCAGGCATGGAGTAGTAATTCTTTCGCAGAATGCCCAAGCTTTGCACAGTGGTACGATGTATTTAATAGCGCGAGGGAAAGAATAAAAATTGATGCGGAAAGGCAGTCAGCAGAAGAACACTCTCTTTTTGTATCAAAATGTTTGGAAATTGCAAGATTATTAGAAGAGAGAGGATTTAAACAAGCGGCATTATATGAATATAAAATAATTTTCAATTCACTCAATCCATCAACAGCTCTGCAAAAAGAACTCGCATATATCATTCAAACTATGGAGAGTCAAGAGCCTGAAATAAATAATAAAATGGTCCTACAACATTATTTGGAATTAGCTACTGAATTGGAACGAGAAAACAATGCAGCGTTTGCTTGTTTCGTCTATTCACGAATCGTACAATTTCCAAACATTGATCAGACGTTAAAACAGGAAATTGAAAGCATTATTAAAGAGATAGAAGAAGAGCAAGGAACACAGTCGCAGCAAGAAGTAGCAGCTACAATTACAGTGCCAAATAGCATTCTACAAAGCCGAAAACAAACAAAAAAACAAGTGGAATATGATATAGATGATGAGATTTTAAATGCAAAAGCATCGAATCAACCACTTACAATAGCGCATGAACAAAGTGAACCATCGGCTTTTTCTACATGGTGGAAAAAGAATAAGAAGCGAATTTTGATTATTGGCTCAACTGCAGTTGTTGTAATAGGTGGTTCAACGTTATTTTATTTCTATACAACAAACGCGAAATATCAAAAGTTTATGGAACAAGCACGACAAGCTTATGATGATAAAAAATATACAAAAGCAGAAGAAGCTGTTGGACAGGCAATTGCTGTGAAGGGTAAGGATGAGGCTTATCTCCAATTAGCAACGATTTACGTTGCTGAAGGAAAAAATAAAATTGCAATCGATTATATTACAAAACTAATAAAAGATAGAGAAATAGATAAAGAAAATAATGAAGCTGCTTATCTATTAGCCTCAGCAAATTTCCGCATTGGAAAATATCAAGAAGCAGTGCAAAATTTTGAACAAGCGCTAGCGAATAATGCAAAAGGAATTGAACCATACAAAAAAGATGCAATGCGAGATTTAGCTGTAAGTCATATGAAAATGAAGGAATTTGAAAAGGCAGAAGATGTTATTGTCAAAATGAGTACGAAAACAAATGAGGATAAGGCAATTGTTTCGTATTTAAAAGGTCAACTATCAACCGCAACTGTACAGTTAGACAAAGCAGAATCTTTCTTTAAAGAAGCTATTATGCAAGATTCAAAGAATCCGATATATACAATTGAACTTTCAAATTTATATGTGCTTTGGAATAAAACAAATTTAATTGATAGTGCGAAGAAAGAAATGAATTATCAACAAGCATCTCACATTTTACAAGTAGCGATTCAAAAAGATATGAAAAATATTGAGTTGTTAAATCAACTTGGAATTGTGTATTACGAAGCGGGTCAATTTTATGAAACGCGAGATGGCGCAAAGAGTACTGCTGCATATCAGCAAGCGTTAGAAGCTTACAATAGAGTTGTCAGCAGTGGAACACGCGACATAAATACGCTTGTAAATATAGGGATTTTATACGATAAAGTGGGACAAGGGAATGAAGCAGAGAAGCTTTTCACAGAAGCATACGCACAAAACGATGAAAATCCGCATGTGAATTTTGCATTCGGGATGTTTAAAATTAAACAGAAAAAATACGAGGAAGCAAGTCGTTTCTTAAGAAAAACAGTGCAAGCAAATGAAAATGAATCTGAAGTAAAAGCCGCGCAAGAAAAGCTAACAGAAATGAAAACAAACGGTTGGATTCAATAAAGATAGGAAAAGGGGAAAAGGACATGGAGGAAAACAATAATAACTTAGGGAAAAAAGTCGCTATATCAGTAATGTCGGTAGCATTACTAGGAACATCAGGATACCTTGTGTATGACAAAGGCTTTAAGACAGCAGGAAAAGAACAAGTAAAACTAGCAAGTAATACAGAAGAGAAAAAAGATGATCGTATTACAGGGGGCGATTTACAGTCTATGTTCCCAAATTTAGTCGCTGATCCTGCAAAAAAAGATGAAAAACCCGGCGAAAAACCAACTATTAATTTAGCAGACTTAATTGGGAATAATAAATCACCAATTACGCCAGTAACATATAAACCAGATGAAGTATCGGTGGAAAAGAAAGATCCACAAATTAAATTATCGGATGCACCAACTCCACAAAAGTTAGATTTGCCATCTAATATGGGGGGACCTGTGGCGGAACCGGGAAAGGCGAATGATAATAAACAGCAACCAAATGTACAAGAAGGTGATGGGCAAAAGCTAGAGACTGGTATAAAATCAGATGCAAAACCGGATATAAAACCAGACACAACGCCGGATCCAAAGCCGGATCCAAAGCCAGATCCAAAGCCAGATCCAAAACCAGATCCAAAACCAGATCCAAAACCAGATCCAAAACCAGATCCAAAACCAGATCCAAAACCAGATCCAAAACCAGATCCAAAACCAGATCCAAAACCAGATCCAGATCCAGAACCAACACAC
>NZ_JAKUFF010000050.1:0-36006 GCF_022663305.1 Bacillus cereus group sp. BfR-BA-01408
ACAACTCCAACTACTGTTACAGCAATACTTGCCATAGCTGCCTCTACTTCACCCATTTCAATTCCTACTGCCACTCCTAATGCATGACCTGCTGTTCCCAGTGCTAAACCTTTTGCAATTGGATGTTTCACTCTAAATGTTTTTAAGAATAACGCTCCTAATGCGTATACGATAACTGCGTTAAAGATTACTGCAAACGATGTAATTGCTGGTATACCACCAATACTTTCAGAGATTGGTAACGCAATTGCTGTTGTTGCCGCTTGTGGTAACATTGAATTCATTACTGCTGTATCTAGGCCAATTGCTTTTGCAACAATGAACACGACAATTACTGAACAAATAGATCCAACCACGATAGCTGATAAAATTTGCCACCAATATTTTTTCAACTTATCCACTTGTTTATATAATGGAATTGCAAACGCGATTGTTGCTGGCTCTAAGAAAAAGCTAATCATTTTTCCACCAGTATTATATTCTTCGAAAGTAAAGTTACCTACTTTTAAAAAGACAATCCCTAATACCATCGCTACGAATAATGGTGTGAATAAGAAGAACCCTTTTGAATGCTTGAATAATAATGTTCCGATTCCGTATGCGATTAATGAAACGACGATTCCGAAATATGGAGTCATTGTGCTTGCCATGTTCATTCCCTCCTAACAATATATACTAAAATGGTTACGCAACTTTTCCGTGCTTGCGTCCTTTATTTACTACTTTCAATTCTTTTGTATCTTCTGTTTCTTTTTCATCTTTTCCTAAAATAAATTGTGCAAATAATCCTGTTACAGCGAGTAAAATAACTGTCGCGACAACAATTACAGTTAAAATTTGTACAAAATATTGTCCCATTACACCAAGAGAATTAATAACCGAAATACCTGATGGGACGAAAAGGAATCCGATAATACCTGTTAAAGCTGTTCCAAGTGATTCAACTTGTTCCAATTTAATAACCTTTAAACATAATAGACTAAATAAAATGACTAACCCGATTACCGATGAAGGCATCGGAATTGGTAAATGTGTTGCAATAATATTAGAAATTAACATAATAGCTGAGAATATGAATGCTTGTGATAAGAAACTATATACTTTTTTCGTACTCATTTTGGCCACCTCTTTCGATTTGGTACCTTTATTGTATAGGATATACCCGCCTTGGTAAGCGTTTACATAACAGAACGTCAAATATACAGAATCAGTTACAAATATAAAAGGATGAAATACAAAAGCTGCTTCTTAAATACGAAGCAGCTTCTTGAGTTCTTTTGCATATGTACGACTAACAGGTACTTTTGATCCTTCTTTCATAATTAAATTATACGTAGAATTGAACCACGGCTGGATTTCAGTAATATGATTAATATTTGCAATAAAGCTACGATGTACACGCATAAAACTTGCTTGCGGCAACTTCTTTTCCAAAATCACAAGTGTATCGTGTGTTATATATGTGTCCCTCATTGTTTTTACTGTCACTTTTCCATCCACAAGCCCTACATATATAATATCTTCAATATTTACAAGTACAATTGATTCTTCAATTGGTAATGCTAATTTATGCATCTCTGCCGTTACATCTGCCCCTTTTATTTCTTGCTTCGTTTCTATTTGCGACTGCTTTTGTTTTTTATACTTCTTTAATGTTTGTACAATACGTTCTTCATCAAATGGCTTTAAAATATAGTCTAACGCATCTACTTCAAATGCTTGCAACGCGTATTGATCATAGGCAGTCGCAAATACAATGGCAGGTGGATTTTTCATCTTCTTTAATATATTCGCAATTTCAAATCCGTTATCATCAGATAACTGAATGTCTAGGAAAACAATATCTGGTTTGTTTTTCATTAGCTCTTCTAATGCATCCTCTACACAATCAGCCTCACCAATTATCTCAACTTCCTTCGTTCTTTCTAATAAATACTTTAGTTCATCGCGTGCTAACATTTCATCATCAACTACTAGTACTTTTAACAATCTGCTCTTCCTCCCCTACTTTTTTTGGAATAACAAAAGTAATCTCTGTCCCCTCGTTTAATTTACTTTCGATATGAAGCATCGTTTCTTTTCCAAATAACCCAATAAGACGTTCATTAATATTATATAAAGCTGTTCCAGTCCCTTTCTTGGACGAAACTACCATCTTTCCTAATTGTTCTAAACGTTCTTCCTCAATTCCTTGCCCATTATCTTTTACTTCAAAATGAACCATACCCTCTTTTTCAAAAACATGCACTTCCACTTCGCACACTGGTTGCTTCTTCGGGAAAGCGTGTCGCAACGCATTTTCAACCAATAGTTGAAGAACAAATGGTGGTACTAAAGTTGTCTTTAGCTCATCCTCCATATACATCTTTACTTCATACTTATTTGGGAACCTTGCTTGTTCTAGCGATAGGTATGCCTGTACATGGTTTAATTCTTGTTCTAGTGGAATCAGTAACTGACGTGCGCCTTGTAAATTACAACGGAAATACACGCTAAGTTGTAATAATAACTTTCTTGCCTTCTCTACATCTGTTCGGCATAAAGCTGATACTGTATTAATCGCATTAAATAAAAAGTGCGGGTTAATTTGTGCTTGTAATGCCTTTATTTCCGCATCTTGCAATAATTTACTTTGCAACTCGGCTTCCCCTAATTCAAGTTGTGTAGAGAATATTTTTGCTAACCCTTCTGCTAATTCCTCTTCCACACGACTTAACTGGTTAGGATTTTTGAAATACAGTTTTAATGTCCCTATCGTATTTCCATGTGAAGTTAGCGGAATAACAATCGCCGCTTGCAAAGGGCATCCTTCATGTTGACAATTAATGACCTCACGTGATTTTGCTTTCATTATTTTCCCTGTTTGTAACACTTCTTTCGACAAACCAGTTATTAAACTATGTGAAGGAATATGGTGATCTGATGCTAATCCAACATGAGCTAATATTTTCTCTGTATCTGTTAAGGATACCGCATCTGTTCCTGTAAAACGGTGAATAATTTGTGCCACATGCTTACACGATTCTTCTGTTAAGCCTTGGCGAAAATACGGTAACGTTTTATCTGCAATACGTAATACCTTATGAGTCTGAAGTGCCTTTGCGTTCTCTTCCTGACGCAATATAGCTTGTATCATAGAAAGTAAAATAAAACTTCCAAAACTATTTACAAGGATCATTGGTATCGCAATTGTTTTCACAATACTCATTCCATCCTCTACAATTAATAAGATCATAATCATTTCTAAAGAAACGATAAACACACTTAAAACCGCTGAAAATTTAGGCGTAATTGTACGATTATACTTTTTAAAAATGTATCCAATATAACCTGTTATAACCCCCGCTAAAATTGAAGAAATTGCACAACTTATTGCAGTCGTCCCGCCAAGCATATAACGGTGAATACCAGCAATTGATCCTACTCCAATTCCGACGATAGGGCCACCAAGCAATCCACTAATTCCAACACCCATAATACGTGTATTCGCGATTGTGCTCGATGAAGAAACACCCTGTAGCCAATTTTCATTCATAATCGTATTTCCTGCTATTTCAATTCCTGTGTAATTGCTTACAATTGTAAACACCGAAAAAATACAAATAAGCTTAAGCTTATCTATATACCCATCTTGCTTATGAAGAAGGCGCCTGAACGTTTTAATATGAGAAAGTAAAAACCCTAAAATAACAATAAGCCCGACACGTTCAATCATCATAAGTACTAAATTTAGCATCTGTGATTCATTCCTTTTTATATGAGTTAGTTTTATTATCGGAAAATAATGAAGTGGGCGTCAAGAAGAATGAAATATCTTTTGCAATATTTTACACATAACAATTCCCGCTCTATTTGACAATCCAATAGAAGAGTGCTAAAAATAAAGTAATATAATACAGTCCTTTAACCCAACCCCGTGAGGTTGAGAAGGAAGTCGGAATATACTATACGTATGGCCTATTTTAGGAATACGTATGTTTTTTTGGCCTTCTCATCATATCAGGTGAGAAGGCCTTTTGTTATTCTTCCATAGCGACTGTAGAAGAAAATAAGGGGGAGTAATGATGAACGTCACTACTGGTGTACAATCAACAACAGAGGAAACGAAAGAGAAAAGATATAAAACATTATTTGGGTCTGCATTAGGATATGCAGCAGAAGGCTTAGATATGTTGCTCTTATCTTTCGTACTCGTCTACATTTTAAAAGAATTTCATTTAAGCCCTGTTGAAGGTGGAAACTTAACTTTAGCTACCACAATAGGAATGCTAATTGGGTCTTATTTATTTGGATTTATTGCTGATTTATTTGGGCGTATCCGTACGATGGCCTTCACAATCTTACTATTTTCACTCGCAACAGCACTTATTTATTTCGCAACAGATTATTGGCAATTATTAATTCTTCGCTTTTTAGTGGGGATGGGAGTTGGTGGTGAATTCGGGATTGGAATGGCCATCGTAACTGAAACATGGTCTAAAGAAATGCGTGCTAAGGCGACATCTGTTGTTGCACTTGGATGGCAATTTGGCGTACTAGTAGCTTCACTCCTTCCAGCATTTATCGTCCCACATTTTGGATGGAGAGCTGTTTTCCTATTTGGACTTATTCCCGCTTTATTAGCTGTTTATGTACGAAAAAGTTTAAGTGAACCGAAAATATGGGAACAAAAACAACGATACAAAAAAGAATTGTTACAAAAAGAGGTTGAAGGCAGTTTAACAACTACTGAGGCTGAACAACTAAAACAAATGAAAAAGTTCCCACTTCGAAAGCTATTTGCAAATAAAAAAGTAACAGTAACAACTATTGGCCTTATTATTATGTCATTCATCCAGAACTTCGGATATTATGGTATCTTTACATGGATGCCAACTATTTTAGCGAATAAATATAACTATACATTAGCAAAAGCTAGTGGTTGGATGTTCATCTCTACGATCGGTATGTTAATTGGAATTGCAATTTTTGGAATTCTAGCTGATAAAATTGGTCGCCGTCAAACTTTTACAATCTATTATGTCGGTGGTACTATATACTGTCTCATTTACTTCTTCTTATTCACAAATCCAACATTATTGTTATGGGGCAGCGCATTGCTTGGATTCTTCGCAAATGGCATGATGGGAGGATTCGGAGCAATTTTAGCTGAAAACTATCCTGCTGAAGCTCGCTCTACAGCAGAAAACTTTATTTTCGGTACAGGACGTGGTTTAGCTGGCTTTGGACCTGTTATTATCGGATTACTTGCTGCAGGTGGTAATTTAATGGGCGCATTATCTCTTATCTTCATTATCTATCCAATCGGTTTAATTACAATGCTACTATGTGTCCCAGAGACGAAAGATAAAGTATTAGAATAGATTGAAACTGTACAGAGTACTATCCACTTCGAGAAAAGTAGTTAAATAAATAATAAAGAGGAAGCATTTCAAATGAAATGCTTCCTCTTTTTATATAAATACAATTCTTTATTTTGATTTACTAGCTTTTTGGAACAAAAAGCTAGTTTTCTCTTCTTCTTTTACAATACCTTGTTTTAATGCTAATTCCCCTGCAACTTTAGGCGCTAGCCATAGCATTGGGAGTAACAGAATGGATACCGGGACAGCTGTTACTACGATGAATGATTGTAAGGCATTAATACTTCCCTCACCCATGTATAACAGAATTGCCGCAACTGCTCCCATAATAAGCGACCAAAAAATTCGTAAGCTAATTCTAGGATCTCCATCTCCAGTCACTGCCATCGAAATCGAATAAGCCATTGAATCTCCTGTTGTCACTACAAATAAAATTGTTAATAAAAGAAATGCCGGCCCAATAATATGAGAGAGTGGCAGTTGCTCTGTAATTGCAATCATAGCAGCTGGCATACCCGATTCACTTAATGCGCTTGAAATAGAACCAGGCTTCATTAATTCATAAAACACACCTGATCCTCCCAGAATTGTAAACCAAAATGTTGTAATAATAGGTGCAATAATTCCAATTGCAACGATGATTTCTCGAATCGTTCTTCCTCTTGAAATACGGCTCACTAAAATTGCCATCATCGGTCCATATCCAATAAACCATCCCCAGAAAAAGATTGTCCACGATCCTAACCAACCTGTATCACCGCGGTATGTGCTCATTGGAATAAATTCATTTATATAAAATCCAAACGAAGATACAAACGAATCAATAATAAATCCACCTGGTCCACATAATAATACAAATACCATTAATAAAATCGCTAATTTAACATTTAAATCGCTTATAATTTGAATCCCTTTATTAATTCCTGTTACTGCAGATATAGTAGAAACCGCAACTACACAAATAATAATTGCTAATTGAGTAGTAAAAACATCAGGAATATTAAACAATGCCTGTAGGCCATAACTTGCTTGTAAGCCTAAAAATCCGATCGGTCCAATCGTCCCTGCAGCTACCGCAATAATGGCAAATGCATCAATCATTGTTCCAAGCAAACTCTTTCGCAATTTCTCACCAAAAATAGGATATAAAAGCGTTCGAGGTTTTAACGGCATACCTTTATGATAATGCCCATACATCATAACTACCGCACTGATTGTACCTAAAATCGTCCAAGCCAAGAAACCCCAATGCATATAACTTTGTGCTAAAGCAGGCATTACTGCTTCTTTCGTTCCAGCAGATATACCTTCATGTATCGGCGGCACCGTCATCAAGTGGTACATTGGCTCTGCAGCTGCCCAAAAAACGCCACCTCCGGCAAGTAATGTCGACATAATAATAGCAAGCCACTTTGCCGTACTAATCTCAGGTTTTTCTAATCCCCCAAGTTTAACTCTTCCATATTTCGAGAATGCCATACACATTGCAACAATAAATGTACCAATTAATAAAACTTGCCAGAAGGCACCAAAATATTTAATTGAAGCTGCAAAACTGCTATTAATGACTCCCTCTACATAATTTTTATTTAAGAAAACCGCAATTACAAATAATAAAAGCGAACCACCACTAATAAGAAATACAGGCCAATCCGTTTTTCGACTCTTCATCCTCATTTACACTTCCTCCTTCCTCAGCAATCTAAAAAAACAACTTTATTATGTTTTATTGTTTACCCCCAAAACACAATGATTATATAAGTATAATAATTTATCTATTTCCTACACACTTATGTTGTCCCTAAAAATATGCTAAATCCCTTATTTAAAAGAAAATTTCTATTCCTCTTACATAAAAAAGCAAAATAAAAGACCTTATATTTCTATAAGGTCTTCGAAACAGAAATTTGATTATAACATAAGGAACTCCTTGGTTCAAAAAGCTCCTTCCAAAAATAACCGAGGGTAAAGGCTTCCATTTGCTACGTAACAGTAGTTAAAAAAAAATTATATTTTTACAGAAAATGCCCTATACTACAAACTATTTATGAAAAAAATTCGGCTTCAAAATTTCATTCGGATACGGTTTATGATAAATATGAGTGGTAGCTGGAGATAACGGCGGAATGAGCCACACCCAATTGCCCGTTACAACACGACCGCAAGCAGCTTCTTGCTTCTCAAATTGCTGAAATTGTTGCGCCGCAGTATGATGGTCAACAATACTAACTCCTTGTTTTTTAAAGGAATGTAAAACCGCCACGTTTAATTCAACTAATGCCTTATCTTTCCATAACGTACCGTTTCTCGATGTATCCAAATCCATCATTTCCGCAACTGCTGGAAGTAAATTATAGCGATCATGATCCGCTAAGTTACGTGCCCCAATCTCTGTTCCCATATACCATCCATTAAACGGAGCTGCTGTATAGGAAATACCGCCAATTTCTAAGCGCATATCTGAAATCATTGGAACTCCGTACCATTTTGCTCCAAGTGACGAAATTGGGTATTCTGGGTGTTCAATTGGCACCTCTTTTACTTCTTCTTTCGGAATTTCTTTATATATAGGCGCTTTTCCATCTATAGAAAACACAAGTGGCAATACATCGAAATTCGTACCTTCTCCTTGCCAGCCAAGTTCTTGACAAAAATCTGTAAACACAGCGGAATGAGAGTCACCAATCACTCCCATTTCTGTTTTATATCCTGCATACCGAATCAATTGGTGATTATAAATTCGTATATTATTTTCTTCACCTTGATATTGCTTAAAAATTGTAATGGTCGGTTTCACTTTTCCGTCGTTCGTTGCATATTTAATATGATGAATTAATGCATTATATACACCTTCCTCATCATTTACTTCACGTGCATCTAATATGTGCATCTTACTCCAAAATAGTCTTCCGATACATCGATTACTATTGCGCCATGCCATTCGCGATCCGTGAACAAGTTCTTCAAATGTATGTTCATACGTCCCCGTCTTCTCTATTTCAACTCGAATTTCTTTCATGCGTTCTTCTATGAATTGTTCTTTATTAAGCTCTTTATAGCAAATCGTAATAAAATGACTCGCTTCCTCTATTAATTGCTTCGTTTTACTCATAAGCGATCTCCTTCTATTTCAACAAAACGTTACTACTTTACAGTATAAGCAAAAAGAATAAGAGTCACAAACGAAAGTCGAAGTGTTACTTTTATTGTACTATCTTTCAGAAAATTAAGAGATTACTATTGACTTTCATGAAAAATAGGTGTATTTTTTACTCAGGTAAATTATTTTTACCTAGACCAACTTTTAGAGAGAAAGGAGGAAATGTCATGTCTTCATTTCAATTGCCAAAGCTTTCATATGACTATGATGAACTAGAGCCATATATCGATAGCAATACACTTTCTATTCATCATGGAAAGCACCATGCGACATACGTAAATAATTTGAATGCCGCATTAGAAAACTATTCGGAATTACATAATAAATCTTTAGAAGAGTTACTATGTAATTTAGAAGCTTTACCAAAGGAAATTGTTACAGCTGTCAGAAATAACGGTGGTGGACATTATTGTCATAGTCTTTTTTGGGAAGTAATGAGCCCACGGGGTGGCGGCGAGCCTAATGGAGACGTTGCAAAAGTAATTGATTATTATTTCAATACCTTTGACAACTTAAAAGATCAACTGTCTAAAGCAGCAATTAGCCGTTTTGGAAGTGGTTATGGATGGCTTGTCCTTGATGGTGAAGAACTTACTGTAATGAGTACACCTAATCAAGATACACCTTTGCAAGAAGGCAAAATTCCATTACTTGTCATTGATGTATGGGAACATGCCTATTATTTAAAGTACCAAAATCGTCGCCCAGAATTTGTTACCAACTGGTGGCATACAGTGAACTGGGACCGGGTAAATGAAAAGTATTTACAAGCAATTCAATCACAAAAACATTAGTCGTGCGTATAAGGTAAGTTTGGTAATGTAAAATTAGTATTGTCGAAATCCTCCAGAATCCCCCGGATTGCCACCGGGGGATTTATGATTATTTCATTGCATGTATGTAATAACATAATACTTTTTCTATTTCTATTTTCAACCCTCGGAACGGGAATCCTAATTCATTAGCTTTTCTATTATGTAATGTACAATTAGTCACTTCATTATAAGGTGCTACATGATCTCCTACTTCTTGAATGAGTGATTTTATTCCCGTATTTTCTTCTATAAAATGAATAATTTCCCGAGTAGAAACTACCCCGTTGCTACAAGCATTAATTGGCCCTTCTATGTCTTTCATCCCGCACCAAGCTAAAAATTCCCCAGCTTCTTCTTCATGTATAAACGACAATTTTCCATCTAGATGATTCACTGCGACAGGTTCTTCTCTCACAATATGTTCAACGTAAAATTGTAACCTTTTCGTATAATCGTTTTCTCCAATAACAACTGGAAAACGAACTGCAACAACTGGAAATGTTGCTTGTTGAAATACAACTGCTTCGGCTAACCTCTTTCCTTCACCATAATTGAAGTCATTCCTATCTCCATACGCAATTGCATACTCGTACGGATCGAAGTCCTCTTCTGATAAACTTAGTGCTGGTTCATAGACAGCCATTGAAGATGTCATAACGTATTTTGTCGTTTTCCCTCGTAACACTTCACATATTATCTTCGCTGCGTTTGAGCTATAGCATAAATTATCGTATACAATATCATAACTTTTATCTGCTAGACGCTCTGCTAGTTGTTTTTCATCTTCTCTATCTACAATAAGTCTTTTTACTCTACTCCCAAAAGAATCTTCCGTAATTCCTCTCGTCGCAATCGTTACATCGTGCCCATCTTGCAAAAGTGCTTCTACTAAATGTTTACCAAAAAATCTTGTTCCCCCTAGCACCAATACTTTTTTCAACTTTATCATCCCCATTTCGATAAATTGTAAAATACTACCTCTCTATTATAAATGCTAACATATAAAAAGCATGGAACTCGTTTAACGATTCCATGCTTTTCTACAAAAAATATATTAACGTACTCGATATTTATAAATACAATAACAGAAGTATAAAATAGAAATTACAGATACATAAACCCATAATTCATATACGAACCCCTCTCCCCATACTCCCATAAAATAAAAGAGTGAAGGTAACGTCAATGTTACCCATGATTGTACGAAGGCAATCCTTCCAAGATATTGATTGATGTTCTTTTTTTGTGTATTTAATACAAAGAATAAATACCAAAGTAATGCCCACATAAACCACGTTAACGCATTCACAACATCGTGGAATTGAACAAATGAAACAATCATATAAAATAAAGCAATAATTGCTACCCAAATACAAAACCAACCTAGACCGCTACTATCCATTCCTTTTATAAAAGTAACACCTACATATAAATAGGTTAATCCGAATAAAAAAGTAGCTGCATATGAATATACCGTCCAATTGCTTTGATCAGAAATCATGATTAAATAGAACGGAATAATAATTTGTAGTGCACCCACAAATAAATTAAAAACACCTGCACTTTTCATCTCTGCTTTTCCTAATATAACAAGACTATTTAAAAATAAAGCTGCACCCGAAAGTAATAATCCTACGTAACCCATATGTATTCGTGTGAAATTCTTTCTCTTTCACACTTTTAACCTCCCCACAATATAAAGTGATTCTTTATTATTTTTCTTCCTATTTCAAACTACATACATAATTTTTAATCTAAATAGGTCAGACTTCCTACCTTGAAGAACGCCAAATTTAAAACGCTTTCAATCATAAATAACCCTATCAGAACATTAATAGGATTCCTTGATTATAAACGTACTCTAACCATGACACAAGTATTGATGTTATTTTAAATATCACGTTTTTTATTTCTATAAAAATTAATAGGATAATGCACTTTTTCTATCTTATTCTACTAATTTCTAACATGGAATATTATAAAATGAGCTAGTCAGTAATACATTCATCTTTATAAGATAATCGTATACTGACCTAAACTTTCATAGTCAATATTGATAGTTTCTCATCCCTAATAATTGCTATTTATCATAAATATCATTCGGATTAATTGTAGGAATAAATCCATTTATAGAACTATATTTTTTAGATACGGTATTTGGAGTAACGGTAAACGTTACAATCTTATTACTTTGTTGTTTAAAATAGCGCATCCAATTTTGACTCCATTCATCTTTCGTAATAACTTGTTTATTGAAGTCCTCCCACAATACACCATGTATAAAATTCAAGGATGTATTTTTGATTGTGTCAAATCCCCAATTCTGTATAAGAAGCAAATCAGAATCAACACCTTTTATTTCTTTTAATAAATTTACATATGCTTCGCGAAATTTCCCTTGTGTAACTGGCTGATCATAAAAATAGTCATCAATATCACCAGCGGTATCTAAAAACACACCGTCTATTCCTTTTCCAATAACTTGCTGTTTCACTTTATTTACAACAATCCGCCGGTAATGTTCATCAGCTAAATTCATAATATATGTATCCCACTGCTCAATCTTCATTTTCTTACCGTCTCGATAATAATAGTCTGATTCAACTACTTGCGATTTATGCCACGATTCTAATTCTAAAACACTAACATACCCAAGGACTACTGTTCCGGATTTTTTTAATTGCTGAACTTGCTCTTTCGTAAATGCATATGGCTCTATAATGACCATGTCATACTTTGAAAGTCCCTCAATTACTTGCTCATTTGCTTCACCATAATAAATTTTATAACTTCGTACATTTTTTAAAACTGGTTCCACGACATTTGCTTGGGCGGATGTACTTGAGGAAAAAATAAAAGAAAATATAGCTAAAAAGTACATGGAACGTTTCCACTCCATAATAATATTACCCCCTATAAAACTGTAATTTTTTATCATTTTATATATTAATACAAGTATAGTAATACAATAACATTTTACATTTTTTCAAGCTCGATATTTAATAAAAAATCCCAATAAATACAATACATTAACAAAAATTAGAATTTATTTCACTTGAATTTACTACATCTCTGTTGATAAAATGATTTGGGCTTTATATATTTTAAAATAATTCTTTTAAATTATGTATTTTATTTCAGTGTACTATTCCTCAAAATTAAATTTGCAAACGAAAGAAGGGATTTTTTATGCACTATAGACAATCTAATTTATTACAAAAAATGATTGAACCTACGATTCTCTTTATTGCTCTATTTTTTCTCTCAATACTAACTGATTTTCTAACACCAACGTATGAATACTTCTTACTCTTATTTATTACATTAATTATTTCTAGCCGGTATGGCATATCTATCGCCCTTTTCACCTTTCTAGAAGCAATGATTTATATTTTTATAAGCGGTATATATAAAGAAGATGATATATTACTGTACTTTTATTCATTAGATTACTGGATTAATTGGATTTTCTTACTTGTTATTAGTTTATGTTGTGGACTAATGAGTACTGCACAAAAAGAACGGTATGAAGATGTACATATGATAAATAATGAGCTAAAAGCCGAAAATAAAGAATTAAAATATGTTGTGAAACAATTGGATGAAACACGTATTACACTACGTTCTCGTGTACTTGAATCAAATAATCACTTATCTAAAATGTATCATATGTTTAAAGCTTTAAATCATACACATCCTGAAATTGTACTCGATGAGGGAATAAATGTATTAAAAATGTATTTCGGAGCAAAAAAAATTGGTATCTATCACGTCGATAACAATAAACAATCACTTCGTATTAAATTAAGAGCAGAAACTGGTAAAAATACCTTACCTCAATCCATTTTTGTTAAAAATGCTTCGCTAGTCATCAAAAACGCTCTAGCGCATAATCGACCTTTTTTCCGTACAGAAGAGGATTTTCAAGACGCTCCACTTTTAGTTGGTCCCGTCCTATTCCAAGATGATGTACAATACGTCATTATATTAGACGAAATTGAATTTTCAAAAGTAACTTCTGAGCAATTCGAACTTTTCACATGGTATTTGCGCTGGATGGGTGATCGTTTACAAAACGCTTCTAATCTTTGGCTATCAAGTCAAGAGGATCGTACATTCCCTAAAACGAGTATTTATTATGAAGATGAATTTGAACATTTACTAAAAATAGAAAAGAAACGGTACGAAACATTATCTTATCCATATTCCTATTTTGAATTTACTGTTCCACAAGATTCTTTAGAAATGATAAATTCTATTTTAAAAGATCATTTGCGTGATATCGATATATTCGGTTATAGCACGACCAAACAAAAAGTTATGATTCTATTACCTGGCACTGAAGAAAAGTTTTTATTACCAGTCCAAACTCGTATACAAAACGCTCTTTCTTCTAAAGGAGTGGTATGCTAATGATTTTACTCCTTCTTTACTTTATTTATGCTATTTTGGTTTTTCTTTTATTTCGATTTACGAAAGGTTTGATTACTGAAGATAAGAAAGGAATTATTGAGTTTTGCTTGATTATCTCTCTCCTTTTCCCGCTTGTCGGACTTATTGTATCAGCAATCATGTTATTACTGAATATAAGACGCTCCAAGACCGAGTGGTTACAGCAATACTCTGAGTATGTTTCCTTTCAAGTTGATCATTATGAAGATATTTTAGCATCAGCAAAACAAGATATGGATCTAATTTCATTTTCTTCTGGATTAGAACTAGATAAGCCTGAATTACATAAACAACTCATTGTACAGTTAAGCTCCTCCCCTATTTCCAATGAAGGAGGCTTATTGAAAGAAGCCATTCATCATAAAGATCCTGAAACTGTACATTACGCAGCAACTACTATTAATTTACTAAATGAAAGGTACGAAAAACAGATCGAATACTTAAATAAGCAATTTCTACAAAATCCACAAAATGAAATTGCAAAAGAGTTGGTTTCTAACTATTTAAGATATATAGACAGTGGTCTTCTTTCTAATCAGCAAAAGGAAAAAATAATCGCCGAATTTATGAATTTTATTACACAAAGTGTAGAACTATTCCCTACTGAACCTCTTTATCCTTTCCACCTTGGAAATCTGTTTCTACATACAAAACAATATGCAAAGTCTGAAGAACAATTTTTAAATCTTATTCATTTCTATCCTGAATCATATTACGGTTACGTTGGGTTACTTGAAATATATTATGAACAAAAGTTATGGGACGAGCTCTATAACTTAATCAATAATCTAGCATCTGCAAAAAGAGTTCATATACTACCGCGTAAATATCAATTATTTGTAAGGCAGTTTGGAGGCGCACACATTGAAAAAGGGGATTAATATATATATCGGAATTGTTAGTATCATTTTATTTCTCTTAATTATATCTATCCTTATATATCGAACAGAAAATTTCTATCAAAAGTTTTCTGTTCCTAAAACTAAAGAAACAGATACTGTTAAAACGCTCAAAGCAAAAGATGTAGCCCAAAATGGACAAAAAATGCAATTATACGTTTTAAAAACGGATAATACATTAGGGCAACAAGTCGAATTTAATACGAAAAAAGCAATGGATTACGCACACCTACACTATAAAGATATTACAGCTAATGAAATTAAGGGACTTACTCCCTCTCCCTATACAGGAATTATTATTACAGGTGAAATAATGACGCAACTTCCACAAGCTGATATTCAAAATTTTGTACGAATGGGCGGAAGGATTATTATCGCAAACCGACTTGATTCAGATCCTTCCTGGAACACATTATTTGGTATTACAAAAAAAGAAGGCTTCAAAGATGTGAAAGGATTAACCTTTGAAGAAGTTTTATTCCCTGGTTATCCTGATCTCTCAAGTTCTTCTCCATTGTTCACTCATAGCTCAATGAATATTACGCTAGATGAGAATACAACTAATACTTGGATTACTGCAGAAGATACTCCCATCCTTTGGACCAATGACTACGGTGAAGGAAAAGTCTTATATTGGAATACAACAGCATTGAACGATAAATTAGGTAGAGGTATGTTCGTTCAATCACTGGGTACTATTTTCCCGACTTTCGCTACAGTACAACTTGGAGCGGAGATTATGTATATCGATGACTTCCCATCTCCAATTCCAAGTGGAGAACTAAAAAACTTAACAACAGAAAAAATTTCTGTTGAAGAATTTTATAAAAAACATTGGTGGAAAAATATGAAGGATATCTCTGAAGAGCTTGATATTAAATATACGGGGGTTGCAATTGGGACATACCAAAATAAAGTAACGCCACCTTTTGAAAATTTCACAGGCAAAAATAGAAATACCTATTTATTATTTGGGAGAGAATTATTAAGTCACGGTGGAGAAATCGGTATTCATGGCTATAACCATCAACCTTTATTATTACCACCAGACCCAGTAGATAAAGCACTTGAATATGTTCCATGGAATTCAAAAGAGGACATGGAGAGATCCTTAGATGCTTTACAAAAACTCGTGTATAACTTCTTTCCAAACGAAAAACTAAAAACCTATGTACCACCATCCAATATTATAAATACAACTGGATTAAGTGCATTAAACGACGCAGTTCCAACTATGGAAACAGTTGCTTCTCTATATGTGGGAAGTAAAAGTAACGGCAGTTTAATTCAAGAATTTGGACCAGACGAGCACAACAAAAATATTTATCACTTCCCACGTATTACGAGTGGCTATGCTATTTCAGATGAAGAACAATTTATTTTAGCTGATGTTACTGCAAATTTAGGGGTTATCTCACATTTCGTCCATCCAGATGATATCCTTGATGAAAAACGTTCGGGTAATTTAACGTGGGAAGAATTATTTAAAGCTTATAAAACGACAATTAAAGAAATCCGAGAAAGATATCCTTATATAAAAAGTATGACACAAAGTGAAGCAACTGCTTCCATGAAAATTTATCAAACTGGTGATTTAGCTGTTTCTTATGAAGATGATGCTGTTCACATTGCATATAAAGGATTACCAAACCACACTGCAACGATTATACGTGTGGAAGAAGGGAAAAAATTGAAAACCGGTTCATTCCCATACGGCACAGTTACAAAGCTAGATTCACAAATTTATAGCGTTATATTAAAACAAGCTAACGCTACAATTCCAATTAAAGGGGTATAGCAGATGAGAATAGGTTTAGTCGTTGAAGGAAGTTATCCTTTTGTCAGTGGCGGAGTAGCAAGTTGGGTACAAATGATCATCCAACAATTTAAAGAACATGAATTCACCATTTTTGCGATCGTACCGCAAATAAAAACAGAAGAGGAATATCAATATGAAATTCCTAACAATGTAAAAGATATCATTATGATTCCCTTACAATCAGAAAGTGACTCAAAACATATAAAAACCAATTTAACGACTGATGAAGTACAAACACTTCAAAAATGGTTTACATTCCAAGCTAACGACACAGAAGCATTACAAATATTAGGGAACAAGCAAAAGCTAGGAACACTACATTCCTTCTTCGAAAGTCGTGAATTTTATGAAATAGTGAAAGAAAGCTATTTGTATGAAGAAAGTAGTGGTTCTTTCTTAAATTACTTTTGGATGTGGAGATCTATGTTCACACCAATCATTCAAATTTTACAAATTGATTTTCCTGAATTAGATCTTATCCATTCTGTATCTACAGGCTATGGTGGGCTTCTTGGAGCTGCAATTAGTGCCAAATCTGACATACCATTTATTCTAACAGAGCATGGTATTTATTCTCGGGAACGTGAAGAGGAAATACTCCAATCAACTTGGATACCAATCGAATACAAAAAAAGATGGGTTTCTTTCTTCCATCATTTATCTCACCAAGCATATGAACAAGCTGCTGATGTGATTACGTTATTCGGACGGAATAGTGCATATCAAAAAGAACTAGGAGCCCCGGCCCATAAACTAAAAATTGTTCCAAATGGTGTTACTTTATCTGACTATAAAGGGCTACGTAAGCCAAAACATAATTCAGATAAACTCATTATTTCTGCTATTATACGAGTTGTGCCAATTAAAGACGTAAAAACAATGATTTATGCAGCTAAATTATTATTAGAAAAAGATATTCCGTTTATCTTCTACTTATTAGGTCCTGATACAGAAGAACCAGAATATGCCCAAGAATGTCGTGATTTAATTCAGCAACTTGGATTAAAAGAACATGTAATAATGACTGGCAGAGTAAACATTAAAGATTACTTAAAACAAACGGATATTCTCGTATTAACTAGCATATCTGAAGGACAACCACTAGCTATGTTAGAAGGAATGGCATCGGGATTACCATGGGTTGTTACAGACGTTGGTTCTTGTAAGGAGTTAATTTATGGACAAGATGAAGATCCTTACGGCCAATGTGGCTTTGTTGTACCACCTGTATCTCCTGAACAAGTTGCCACCCACTTAGAATGGTATTATCGCCACCCTGAATCCATTCAACAATTCGGAAACAATGGGCGTAATCGTATTGAAGCATATTATCAATTATCAGGTGTTGTTGATAGTTATCGTAAGCTTT
This sequence comes from Bacillus cereus group sp. BfR-BA-01408, assembly GCF_022663305.1. Lineage (NCBI taxonomy): Bacteria > Bacillati > Bacillota > Bacilli > Caryophanales > Bacillaceae > Bacillus > Bacillus cereus group sp. BfR-BA-01408. The sequence continues at coordinate 17,878 of NZ_JAKUFF010000050.1, forward strand.
ATTTAGAAAGGGGTGCGAAAACATGGCAGGTATAGGATTTCGATTACAAAAATTATTTCAGGAAGACTACTATTCTTCAAGGGTAAAAGCTTATGGATTTTCGTTATTTGTTACAGCTGGTCCTTGGTTAGTCGTTATTTTAGCAGTAACAACTATTCGATTCATTTTGAGTTTATTTCATTCTATTTCAATTGAAGAACAGCGCCTTTTCACTATTTCAATTTCATATTGCTTTATTTTTTCTCAAATTATTTACGGAGCATTGCAGCTCATTGTAACTAGATATGTAGCTGACCTTTTATACGAACAAAAAGCTGATAAAGTATTTTCTTCATTTTTAGGAATGACGAAGATCACACTTTTTTTAGCTATTATGTTATGGCTTTTGTTTGCATTTTTCACACCGTTAGCTTTATATTATAAAATCGTGATGCTATTTTTATTTTTAGCTTTAAATATCATCTGGATTCAGTCCATTTATTTAACAGCAGCTAAAGATTATCAATCAATTGCACTGGCATTTTTAATCGGATCCATTTTTTCCCTATTAGGAATTATCCTAGTAGCTTACTGGCACCCTACACTTGGGTTAGAACATGGATCTGCCCTATTGCTTTTAATTTCTTTTACACTCGGTACTTTCATTACACTAGTATGGTTAAGTATCGTTATTGTACGAATGTTTCCAAATAGTGATGCTACTGAACAATTTACCTTTCTGTCTTATTTAGATAAATATCCAGAATTATTTTGGTCAAGCCTCTTTTACAATGTGGGTATTTGGGTATGTAATTTTGTTATTTGGTTTGGAGACGGTCGGGGAAATATTGAAGACACATTTATTTATCATCAAATTTATGATACTTCTGTTTTCTGGGCGTATTTAAGTATTATCCCAACCTATATTTTCTTTGTAGTATCCATTGAAACGAGGTTTTATGAAAGATATAAAAAGTTCTTCGGTTCGGTAAACAATGGTGGAACATTACATACGCTTTTACAATTGAAAGATTCCATGAACTTTGTCTTAAAGCAGGAAATGGAACGTATACTTCGTAATCAAGGTATTTTTTCCTTACTTATTATTTTTATAATATGGATGTTTAGTTCGCAATCTGGAAAGACAACACTTAATTACTCTATTCTGCAATTAACTATAGTTGGTGCTTATGCAAATGGAATGGTGCTCGTTATTACATTACTACTCCTATACTTTGAGGATCGTAAAGGGGCATTTCGAACATCAGCTATTTTCTTTTTTGCAAACTTGTTATTAAGCCTTATCCTGCTTCCATTTGGATTCAATGGTTACGGCATTAGTTTCGCAGTTGGATCTTCTATTACATTCCTATATGCTATTTCTAGGCTCTTTACTTACATTAAAGATATTGATTATTATACATTTTGCCAGTCAAATATTCCTATAAAACAGCGGACCTTTTTTACCAAATTAGCTAATAAACTTAACGGGAAATAAATACAAAAATGCCCTTTGCTCATGCAAAGGGCATTTTTTGTATCTACATATTAAACTTCCAAATAGCCATTTTTATTATTTGATTGCCATCTCCAAGAATCTGCACACATTTCTTCTAATCCACGTTTTGCTTCCCATCCTAGTTCACGTTTTGCCTTTGATGCATCTGCAAAACATATTGCCACATCACCAGGACGACGCTCTGTAATTTTATAAGGAACTTTTTTTCCTGAAACCCTTTCAAATGCTTCAACCATCTCAAGTACACTATACCCTGTACCTGTGCCCAAATTATAAGCATCTACTCCTGTTGTATTCAGTACTTTCTCTAGCGCTTTTACGTGACCTTTTGCTAAGTCTACAACATGTATGTAGTCACGGATGCCTGTTCCATCTTTCGTTGGGTAGTCATTTCCAAATACACTTAATTCTTTTAGCTTACCTACTGCCACTTGTGTAACATATGGCATTAAGTTATTTGGAATTCCATTTGGATCCTCTCCAATACGTCCACTTTCATGTGCACCAAATGGGTTGAAATAGCGAAGTAACGCGATACTCCATTCTCTATCTGCAAATGCTACATCACGCATAATTTGCTCAATCATTAATTTCGTTTGACCATATGGATTTGTTGCACTTAATGGAAACTCCTCTGTAATCGGTGACGTTTCCGGGATACCATATACAGTTGCGGATGAACTAAAAATCATCTTCTTTACATTATGTTTCTGCATTACTTCACATAGCACTAAAGTGCTCGTAATGTTGTTATGATAATATGTTAATGGAATTGCTACTGATTCCCCTACAGCTTTAAATCCTGCAAAGTGAATAACTGCTTCGATTGCATTTTCTTCAAAAATTGCGTCAAGTGCTTCTTGATTTAAAACATCTTCTTTATAAAACTTAAATTGTTTTCCTGTTATTTCTTTCACTCGATTTATAGATTCTACCGAGCTATTCGAAAGATTATCAACTACTATAATTTCGTAACCGCTATTTAGTAATTCTACACATGTATGACTACCAATATACCCTGCTCCACCTGTTACAAGTATTGCCATAATTATAGTCCTCCATATTTCATTCATTATAAACTTCTCAAAGTATATCACATATTTCTTATCCTATGTTTAATATGCGAACACATAAACTTACATTTTATCCCATAATAATTTTATAACATATACGATTCCAATCAAGTAATAAGAAAAATGCCACATAATTTTTGTTATGTGGCGTTTTTCTTATTAAATTACGTAACAATATACACTTAGAAAATGTGCAAGACTACCTAATAATACAAAAACGTGAAAAATTTCATGATGTCCCATATATTTAAACTCTAGCCATTTTGGCTTTGTTCCATAAATAAATCCACCAATTGTATAAAAAATGCCCCCAAGTACTAAGAAAACAATGCCTCCTGTACTTAAATTCTCAGCTAACGGTGCAAAGAATAAAACAATTAACCAACCCATCGTAATATAAATTGCTGTCGATAACCATCTTGGACAATTAAACCAAAACATTTTAAACACAATGCCACAAATCGCAGTTGCATAGACTAAACAAAATAATAACAAACCACTTGCTGAATTTAATGTAATTAAGCAAAAGGGTGCATATGTACCTGCAATTAATATAAAAATCATAGAATGATCTAGCTTCCTAAAGAAGTAAATAACACGTTCATTGGCCACAACACTATGATATACAGCTGATGCCGTATAAAGGACCATCATTCCAATCCCAAACAAAATAACAGCTGTAATTGCAGCAAATGATGGCATCTTGATAGAAACTTTCACAAGCATAGCTAATAAGGCAATAAATGATAATATCGCTCCACCTAAGTGAGTAAATGCATTAACTGGTTCCCTTACATAAGCATTCATAATAACACCCCTCATATAATTACATGTAGTTTCAATAACTACATGTAATTATATACACATTTCTTTTTAAGGTCAACATTTACAATTTATTTGTTTCGTAATACCATATTTAAGGATGTATTAGACATTAAGTTCCACTAAGTTATAAAAGTGAGGGATTCTACGTGGAAAATATAAATGAATTACTTGAGACATTGCATTTAGAAAAAAATATTAAACTTGAGGATATTCCAAATGTTGACTTATATGTAGATCAAGTTGTCCAACTATTTGAGAATACTTATGCAGATACAACGAGAACTGATGATGAAAAAGTATTAACAAAAACGATGATTAATAATTACGCAAAAGGGAAACTATTCATCCCTATCAAAAATAAAAAATATTCAAAAGAGCATATGATTTTAATTAGCCTAATTTATCAATTAAAAGGTGCTCTTTCCATTAACGACATAAAAAGTTCATTAGAAACTATAAATGACTCCTTATTAAATGATGATTCATTCGAATTAAATATGTTATACAAAAATTATCTTGCTCTTACTGAAAGCAATGTCGAAAGCTTTAAACAAGACGTAAATAACCGTGTTACAGAAGTAAATGAGATTTCTTCCTTAGAAGACACAAAGCTAGAAAAATTTCTACTACTAACATCCTTCGTGACTATGAGTAATATGTATAGACGTTTAGCGGAGCAACTAGTGGATGATTTAAAAGAATCATAAATAAAAAACTATCCACCTATTAAAGTGGATAGTTTTTATTTACTTAATTGCTTCATGAACTTTTAGTTGTTTCCCTTTAATCGTTGTAGTCTTCATGACTTTCAAGACAAGTGGTCCTTTTCCATTTAATATTTCGACGTAAGAAACATTATCTTGTATCGTAATAATACCTATATCTTCTGCTGTAACACCTTTAATTTTAGCAATTGTACCGACGAAATCTACCGCCCTAATTTTCTTTTTTTTCCCGCCATTAAAGTACAGCTTCATAATGCCTTTGTTGATGTCTGCATTTTTATCTTTCTTTATAATTGGTTTAGCATGTATCTTTTCTTCAAATGCAGCTTTCCCTTTCATAACTTCTTCTTTTGAAGGTCCAATTGCCTTTGGAATTTCAAAGCCAATATACTCCTCAATCTCTTCTAAAAATCTATTTTCATATGGTGTTATAAATGTAATAGCTTTTCCACTATTTCCAGCTCGTCCTGTTCTTCCAGTACGATGTACATAGCTTTCTTTTTCAAGTGGAATATCATAATTAATAACATGTGTAATATTATCAATATCAATTCCTCTCGCAGCTACGTCTGTTGCTACTAAATAACGGAATTTTCCTTTTCTAAAATCATCCATGACTTCAAAACGATCTTCTTGTACCATACCACCATGTATTTTGTCACAAGGATAGTTAGCTCGTTTTAATTGTCTATATACATGATCTACATTTTCTTGTGTACGGCAGAAAATAATACAGCTATCAGGATTCTCAATCGTTGTTACATCTTTAAGTAGTGAAAGCTTCTCGTCTTCTATCGCCTCAAAAAGGGTATGTTCAATTTTATCCGTCGTAATCCCAGCCGCTTTAATTTCAATATGAGTTGGTGCATTCATATATGTACGTGATAACCTTTCAACATCTTCCGGTAAAGTTGCTGAAAATAACATTGTCATTCTATTTGTAGGTAATTCATCAATAATTGCCTCTACTTGATCGATAAAGCCCATGTTTAGCATTTCATCTGCTTCATCAATCACTAAATATTTTAATCGCTCTAAAGAAAGGGTCCCTTTTTCAATATGATCCAATACACGCCCTGGAGTCCCTACTACAATATGCGTCTTTTGCTTTAACTCTAATTTTTGACGTGCAAATGGGGACTTACCATAAATTGCGGCGGCTTTAATTCTTTTGAATCGCCCTATATTTGTAATATCTTCTTTCACCTGTACCGCAAGCTCTCTCGTTGGTGTTAAAACTAATGCTTGTGGTTTATTCTCTTCCCACTCCACCATCTCACAAAGTGGAATACCAAATGAAGCTGTTTTTCCACTTCCCGTCTGGGACTTCACAACAAGATCCTTCTTTTGTAATGCGACTGGAATAACCTCACCTTGTACTTCTGTTGGATGATCATACCCTAACCCAGTAAGTGCCCTTACAATTTCTTTACTTAATTTATACTCAAAAAACCCTTTTTTACTCATATATTAACCTCATTTTATTCTGTATTATTTTCTTTTTTATCTTTTGTATACGTTACTATCGCCCTACTTATTATACTTGAAACCTCACATAAAAAGATGGATTATGCCAGATTCATCTTTTTATATAGAAATAAACCTTATCATTTCATATATTGTTCAACTACTTGATAACATCTTTTGCTCGTATTGTTAGCATTAACCTTTTCATAGAATCCTACATCCACTCCAAAAAATAAAAAGAATACATACACCCTTGTATAATTATCTTAATTTTTCAACCTTTTTTATAAACGAACAATACAAACAAAACAACGTTTTAAATTCGTTTTTAACGTTGTTTTTTAGATATAAAATCTACTTTTAAAAAAAACGTTAAGAAATCCTTTGACTTTTTAATGAAAACAATGTAAATTATCATATGGACGAACATTTTTGATTAATAAAAATAAAATATTCGTATTTTAGGGGTGTAAATGATGGAAAACGTATTCGACTATGAAGATATTCAATTAATTCCTGCAAAATGTATTGTGAACAGCCGCTCTGAATGTGATACAACTGTCACTTTAGGTAAACATAAATTTAAATTACCTGTCGTACCTGCAAATATGCAAACGATTATTGATGAAAGAATTGCAACTTATTTAGCTGAAAATAATTACTTCTATATCATGCATCGTTTCCAACCAGAGAAACGAATCTCATTCATTAGAGATATGCAATCACGTGGATTAATCGCTTCTATTAGCGTTGGTGTAAAAGCGGACGAGTATGAATTCGTACAACAGTTAGCTGCTGAACACCTTACACCTGAATACATCACGATTGATATCGCGCATGGACATTCTAATGCTGTAATCAACATGATTCAACATATTAAAAAGCATTTACCAGAAAGCTTCGTTATCGCTGGAAACGTTGGAACTCCAGAAGCGGTAAGAGAATTAGAAAACGCTGGTGCTGACGCAACAAAAGTTGGTATTGGACCTGGTAAAGTTTGTATTACTAAAATTAAAACAGGCTTTGGAACTGGTGGTTGGCAACTAGCTGCACTTCGCTGGTGTGCAAAAGCTGCAAGTAAACCAATTATCGCTGACGGTGGTATTCGTACACATGGCGACGTAGCTAAATCTATTCGATTTGGGGCGACTATGGTTATGATCGGTTCTCTATTCGCTGGTCATGAAGAGTCTCCAGGGGAAACAATCGAAAAAGACGGCAAACTTTATAAAGAGTACTTCGGTTCAGCTTCTGAATTCCAAAAAGGTGAGAAGAAAAACGTTGAAGGTAAGAAAATGTTCGTTGAGCATAAAGGTTCTTTAGAAGACACTTTAATCGAAATGGAACAAGATCTTCAATCTTCTATCTCTTACGCTGGTGGAACAAAATTAGACTCTATTCGTACTGTGGATTATGTAGTCGTGAAAAACTCTATTTTCAACGGTGATAAAGTATATTAATTTTTAAATTTAACTCGAAGGACAAGCAGTTTTATGCTTGTCCTTCTTTTTCATATATAGAAATGTAAAATATTTTCATTTTACTGAATTTTCTAGTATTATGTTTTTAAATACTTATAATAAGGGGGATATAGCAAATGAAAAAAACTATTGAGAAACGTCATATTCGTGCAGACGTTCCTACTGAATTAACATGGGACCTCTCTGATTTATACGAATCTGATAAAGAGTGGGAAACTGCATTACGTGTATTAACAGATGATATAAAAAAACTTGATGCGTTTAAAGGTCAATTACACACTAGTCCCACGACCTTATTACATTGCCTACTTTTAGAAGAAGAGCTTTTAATGAAGTTAACAAAATTATACTCCTACGCAAATTTAAAAGAATCTACCGACCGTACAAATCCAGTTGTTCAAGCGAACTCTTCCAAAATTTCCGCTTTATGGACGAAAGTACATACGGCGCTATCCTTTATTCATAATGAAATTCTCTCATTAGAAGAAGGAACAATTGAAAAATATTTAACTCAAGAAACAAAACTTGAACCTTTCCGTAAATCATTACTAGACATATTACAAAAAAGGCAGCACACGCTCTCTCCTGAAACTGAAGAAGCACTTGCTGCACTTGGTGAAGTACATAGTTCTCCATACAAAATTTACGGCATGACTAAATTAGCCGATATGGATTTTAATTCCATACAAGACGAACAAGGAAACGAACTCCCTGTCTCATTTGCATTATTTGAAAGTAAATATGAGTTTTCTCCAAGCGTAGACATACGCAGAAAGGCATACTCATCATTTGTGTCCACTTTGAAGCGATATAAAAATACCGTGGCAACAACATATGCTACCGAGGTAAAAAAACAAGTAACACTCTCTCGTTTACGCAAATTTGAATCTGTTACTCATATGCTTTTAGAACCTCAAAAAGTTCCACTTGAAATGTATAACAATCAACTCGATATTATTTATAAAGAATTAGCGCCTCATATGCGCCGTTTTGCAGATTTAAAAAAGAAAGTATTAGGACTCGATCAAATGCTGTTCTGTGACTTACATGCACCTTTAGATCCCGAATTTAATCCAGCAATTACTTACGAAGAAGCAGGAAAACTCATTCAAGAATCTTTACAAGTACTTGGCGATGAATATAGTGCCATTATCGAAAAAGGATTCAAAGAAAGATGGGTCGACCTTGCAGATAACGTAGGCAAATCAACTGGAGCATTTTGTTCAAGTCCATACGGTTCTCATCCATACATTTTAATTACATGGCAAAATACGATGCGCGGTTGCTTCACATTAGCTCATGAATTTGGGCACGCTGGTCATTTTTATTTAGCAAATAAAAACCAACGTATTATGAATGTACGTCCATCTATGTACTTCGTTGAAGCACCATCTACAATGAATGAATTACTATTAGCCCAGCATTTATTAGCGACGAATGACGATAAGAGAATGCGCAGATGGGTAATCCTGCAACTACTTGGCACATATTATCACAACTTTGTTACTCACTTACTTGAGGGAGAATATCAAAGAAGAGTATACAGCCTAGCAGAAGAAGGTGGAGCACTTACAGCTACAACTTTAACTGAAATAAAAACAAATGTCCTTTCAACATTCTGGGGAGATTCCGTAAAAATTGATGAAGGTGCTGGCTTAACTTGGATGCGTCAACCTCATTATTATATGGGCTTATATTCTTACACGTATTCCGCAGGCCTCACTGCATCTACTGCAGTAGCTCAAATGATTAAAGAAGAAGGACAACCTGCCGTTGATCGCTGGTTAGATGTACTTCGCGCTGGTGGTACGATGAAACCACTTGAATTAATGAAACATGCCGGAGTCGATATGTCAAAACCAGATGCAATCCGCAGAGCTGTTTCTTACGTTGGTTCCTTAATTGATGAATTAGAGCGCTCTTATCAAGAATAAAAAATAAGCCCTCGCTTTATGAGGGCTTATTTCATATTTACTTTCCAAATCTTTTACGGTATCCACATTTTCTACATAGCTCTTCAACTGCAACTCTTCTAGAAAATCCATCAACAATGTTTGTCGCTCTTTCACCTTCTATAATGTTAGAAAATGAGTCATTATTAATATTCCCAAGATTAATGATTCCCTCACCATCTAAACAACAAGGAATAACCGTTCCGTTCGCTAAAATACCAGCTTGATTTCGAAGCCCGTGACAGAATCCTTTTCCATCATCCTCTTCTTCATGCAATGCTGGCCACTGGAATTCATAGTCTTGATTAATAAAGACACGTTCCGCAATTTTTATACCTTTTCCTGGTGTAAGCTTCTCTTCAATTTGATAAGATAGATCAAACTCATTTTCAATGATGGATAATAACTCTCTATTCTTCTGAATTTCAGCATTCGTTTTATTATCCTGCGTTAAATTCCATAATCTTAGTGAAACAATTAAATCTGATTGACTTGTCGCCTCTCTAATGAAGGAAAGTATACTTCTTACATAGCCCTCTTTATCTTGCGAACCTGGGTGCCCATCAAAACTATGTAGTGAAAAATTCATTTGTCTTAAAGCAGGCTTATTTAACAATCTATGCCTTCTCTTATTAATTAACGTTCCGTTCGTTGTAATATTAACTTTAAACCCTTTTTCATGGCTTAAATCTAACAATTGATCTATTTTTGGATGCAGCAACGGCTCACCCTTCACGTGCAAATAAATGTAGTCTGTGTGTGGTTTAATTTGGTCTAACCTTTTTGCAAAATCCTCCACAGAAATGAATTGCTTCTGTCTTTCCGTCGGCGGACAAAAGCTGCACGCAAGATTACATACACTCGTAATCTCCAAGTAAAATTTCTTAAACTTCTTCACCTTTAACTCCTCACTTCTATGACTACTTATACTTTTTCCTCTTCATATTACAGCATACTTTTTTAGAAATAGAAACATACTTATTTTAGGAAATATAGAAAACGGCCACATCTGTAGCCGTTTGAATGTACTATTACTATTTATGATACGGTTCCCCACGATTAATACGAAATGCTCTATACACTTGCTCAAGCAATACTAATCGCATTAATTGATGTGGTAGTGTCATCTTTGAAAAAGAAAGAGATTCATTTGAACGTTTCATTACTTCTGAACTTAGTCCAAGTGATCCACCAATTACAAAGGCAACTTTACTCTTCCCATATGTAGCAAGACGATCTAAGCTTACTGCAAATTCTTCTGATGATTTTTGCTTTCCTTCTATCGCTAACGCAATGACATGCGTATCATCAGAAATTTTATCTAGTATACGTATACCTTCTTTTTCTTTTACAATTAACATTTCTGCTTCACTTAAATTTTCTGGTGCCTTTTCATCTGGCAATTCAATTACTTCTACTTTTGCGTATGCAGATAATCGTTTTAAGTATTCTGCTATACCTTGTTTTAAATATTTTTCTTTTAATTTCCCAATTGAAATAATCGAGATATTCACACGTATTCCCCACCTTACAAACATGTTATCCACATAACTTATCCACATATCCACAATTGTTACCCACATATTGTGTGAGAATCTGTGTTCGATACAACATATGTCGCCTCATTTTGACAAAATTCACATGTTTTTTTCTCTTTTTCTGAGTTATCCACATTGTTAATAACCGGTGGCACTTCACACTCATCCACAATAATATCTAAAGCTAATTCAACATGTTCTAAACAACAAGGTAAGTTCATATTCTTCACCTCACTTTTCTACAATAGAAAACAGGAGGTAGGCCCTCCTGTTTTTAATACTTTTGAATGCCTAGTTTAACCGTTGTTGTTGCTCGTTTTGTACCACGATAAAACGTAAGAGTCATTTTATCATTAATTTTTTTATCATATAAGGCCGTACGGAATCCGATAATATCGCGAACTGGTTTCCCATCTACTGCTACAATCACATCGTGTTCTCGCAAACCAGCATCTGTACCTGGCGAAGGACTTTTCACATCTAAAATGCAAACTCCCTCTGTTACATTGCCTGGTAAATGCAATGTTTTTGACCAATAGTAGTTTGGAATTTCATTTAATGATCTCAGTTCAATTCCAACATACGGTCTTCTTACTTTTCCGTACTTCTCTAATTCATTCATAATTGGAACAGCTCTAGTAACAGGAATAGCTAGCCCAATTCCTTCTACTTCTTTTGCCGCAATTTTCATTGAGTTAATACCAATTAATTGACCCGCTGCATTTACAAGCGCACCACCACTATTACCCGGATTAATTGCTGCGTCTGTTTGCAACACTTCTACTTGCCAATCATAATGTCCATCTTGATCTAAATCTACAGGGACAATACGCTCATTAGCTGAAATAATACCTTGTGTGACAGTTCCAGAAAATTGGAGCCCGAGTGGGTTTCCAATCGCAATGACTGGTTCTCCTCTACGAACAGTATTAGAATCGCCAATCTCAATTACTTTTTTCACATGCTTTGCATCTATCTCTAGTACAGCCAAATCTGTGACTACATCGGTTCCTAATACCTTTCCTGGAACCTTCTTACCGTCACTTAAACTTACTTCAATACGATTTGCTCCAGCAACAACATGATTATTCGTTACAATATAAGCTTGACCATCTGTCTTCTTATAAATTACACCTGATCCCGTACCTGCTTCTGAATCTGCCTCTGAAAAATTATCTCGTTGAATATTAATAACTCCAACAACAGCTTCAGACGCACGATCAACAGCATCCACAAAACTAATCTGTTTAATGCCTTGAGCTTCCGCCATATTACTTCCACTTGCTTCAGCTTGCGGAAACGCGTCCGTATCATTTGAAAATAAAGGAGCTCCAAATGCAAATAACGAAGCTCCTACAATTGTTCCTGCTATGCTAGAAATAACAATACCTTTATGCTTCTTTTTCCTTGCACGTTTCATACGATAATTTTCTCCATCAATAAAGGACATATTTGTTCACCCATCTTCCTGAAAACAACTATATTCACCTTTATTGTTTACTAAAATGGAGAATTATACGTATTGAATTTTTGTAGGCATTTTTGGATCTGTATCGTGGATTTCAAAAGCTTCTCCCACTCCAAATCCCTTTTCCTCTAATACTTGCGATACTGACATTCGCGCCAGTTCTTTCATGTTATTATCTAAACTTAAATGGGCTAAATAAATATGCTTTGTCTCATCTGTAATTACATCCGCCATAGCCAATGCAGCATCTTCATTACAAACGTGCCCTACGTCACTTAAAATACGTCGCTTAATACTCCATGGATAGCGTCCCATACGAAGCATTTCCACGTCATGATTGCTTTCAAACACGAAAGCATTAGCCCCCTTAATAACACCTTTCATACGGTCACTCACGTATCCTGTATCTGTAATAAGAGCTAACTTTCTATTATTGTTATGAAAAGCATAGAACATCGGCTCTGCCGCGTCATGTGAAACTCCAAATGACTCGACCTCAATATCACCGAATGTTTTTACATCCCCAACTGAGAAAATAAACTTTTGCTCAGTTGGGATATTTCCTATTAAGTGTTCCATTGCATTCCATGTTTTCTCATTTGCATAAACAGGTAAATCATATTTACGTGCCAATACACCTAATCCTTTAATATGATCACTATGTTCATGTGTTACAAGAATACCCGATACATCGTTTATATTTAATTCTGCCTGTTTAAATAAAGCCTCAGTTGCTTTACCACTTAAACCTGCATCGACAAGTAACTTCTTTTCATCTGTTCCTACATATAGCATATTCCCTGTACTTCCACTTGCAAGTACGCTAAAATGCAATCCCATTCTTTCTCACTCCAGTATGTTCATCAACCACTTGATTTTCCTTTTCCCCTAATTCCATAACTTGTCCTTCAATTGCATTTACAAAGAAGTCCTGCTTCTGCTCCGTCTTTAAGTTCCACGTTGGAGCAAGTACTTGGTTATTAGAAGTAGATGCGGTAAGGTTGGCATAACCAATTTGCGCTTCTTTTACATGTGTATTCCCATGAATTTTATTTTTTAAATACAGATTTTCTAAAGCAGTTTGGGCAGTAATAATTTCTTGCTGTTTCGTTTTTTCACTTTCGCCCATTTCTTTTAAACCTGTTAGCATCGTCTGCGTGTACGACACAAGTTCATTTTTTTCATTTAATTCCACAACAATCATTGCCTGATCGTTATAGAAAATAGGCTTATCTTTATATTTTTGGAAGAAGTAAATTTTAGAGTCTTTCATCGCCCCAAACTCATACTTTTGTCCATCTAATACATAGTTCTTCAAAAAATCATTATACTTATCTTTGGATAAAGATTTTGTATTTAAAAAGGGCTCTTTTAGCTTACTTTCTATCTTGTACATATTTTGTATATGCGCCGTTTGATTTTTTAAAGACTGTACGTCTTCTTCTTTAAATGTCTTGTTTTCAGCCCTAATAAATGACTCTTTTTTCGGTTCTTTAGGAAAATTACCCATAGTAATTTTGTTTGCTTTTAATTCTTGATCTATCTTTGTTTCTGCAATAAGCTCCAATTGATTACTATCTTGCTTTTGAATGAATTGAAAAATGAGAAAGAGGTCCAAAACAAAAAAGGTCACAATAAATATGGTTTTAATCCGATCCCAATCCATTTAGTCCTCCCTCATTCCACTCATATATTTTTTGTTTGCCAGCTTCATCTTCAACAAACTTTACATACCAAATTGGCTGTAGTCGCGCTACTTGCCCATCTAGTGATAATTTGTATCCAATCCCAATATCTTTAATAGATCTTTTATCTACCGCGGCATTATTTTCTAAGGATGCTATTACAACATGACCTGACGGAAGAGTAACCTTCTGCTCTATACCTTTCGTATTTAAAGAAAGCAACGGTCTTTCATATTCCATTACTTCTTCCGATCCCCATACTTGTCTCAATTCAGCTAATCCATCTGTATTGAATACGGGATATCCATCTTCCTGTAAGCGGAATACTGTCTGTCCTTTATTCATATAGTCCAAACGATATGAATCCAAACTCCCACTGTGACCATTTACAAAATCAAAACTTTTTTGTAAAAGCATTAAATTATCTGGCTTTTTCTCACTTAAAACAGAAGAATTTTTATACTTTAGCATATGCTGATCGTTTTCAATCTCCATAGACCTAATACCATCTGTAAATATTTCTTTCGATCTCTCGATAATAGGGCTTAAATAACGTGGATCACTAAAAAGAGCATTCTTAAATGTATCAACCGCCAAATTAGATGAAATATATGTTATATTACTTAATTCTGTCGTTCCATCTGGTAAAAATAACTTTTTCATATCATTAATTTGATAGTCAAAATAAGGTTTCGCTGATACTATAAATTGATTTTGTGCATTTACAATATCTTTTAAATACACACCACTTAATTTTGCTTCATATATTCTAGAGTTATCACCATCAGAAACAAAATTAATTTTAATTTCTTGATCCCTACTTCTAGAAGGATCAAGAATAATTCGATTAAAGTGTTTAGGCTTAGCTATACTTTTTTCTTTCATACTAAACATAGATTTAACTGCATCAAATGGGATGTTGGTAGGGAAAATAAGTTCAATTTTCCCTTCACCATGAACATAAGAAAGGAAGTCAGCCTTAGCAATCGATATCTCTTTGAACTCATGTAATTCCCCTGCTTCCAAAGTTCTATAGATTGATTCTATATCTCCCTCTCTTTTGCTCCCGTAATGATTTTTATCTTTATGCACGATGATAGAAGTAGGGCGGACAACATCAGCGATTTTAGTTTGAGTATTTCCCTCATTCCCCTGTACAAATTTTGCATTTTGCATAGATGTGGAATCTGGCACATACGTCCATAAGTTAAAAGTAAGAAATAGACTAATTACAACTAAATTAATTAAAACTATCGTTTTAACATTCTCCATACTCATTCCCATTCGTCCTCTTCATCTGCTGCCATAGGCAATGTGAAATAAATCGTTGTCCCTTTTCCTTCCTCACTCTTTGCCCAAATCGAGCCACCATGTGCCTCAATCATTTCTTTCGCAATCGCTAATCCAAGTCCTGTACCGCCCATTTGTCTTGAACGTGCTTTATCTACGCGATAAAAACGTTCAAAGATTTTATCAACGTTTTCTTTCGGAATACCCATTCCTTGGTCACTTACACTAATCTCTAATAATTCTCCGCGATCACGTAAACGATATGTTACGGTTCCACCTTCTGGCGAATACTTTAATGCATTCGAAATAATGTTATACAATACTTGCGTAATTTTATCCGTATCCATATCAATAAATCGAGATTTTTTAGAGAAAGATCGTTTGAAGCTTACGTTTTGCTCTTTAGACATTTCAAAACGATCAATAATGTTATTAAAGAAGTCAGTAAAGTCGACCCATTCTTTCATTAAACGATGTTCTGTACTATCGAGTTTAGATAGTTGCAATAACGCATTTACAAGTCTAATCATTCTTTCTGTTTCTTCTTGTGTAACTGTTAAAAATTGTGGTGCAATATTTGGATCTTGCCATGCACCGTCTGTAAGTGCCTCTAAGTAACTGCGCATTGTCGTTAATGGCGTTCTTAATTCATGAGAGACGTTTGCTACAAACTCGCGGCGTTCTCTTTCTATACGCTCCTGCTCAGTCACATCATATAATACGGCAATTAAACCATTTGCTTTCCCTGTCTCTTTTTGAATAACAGAGAAACTAGCGCGTAAAATATATGGCTCATTTCTCGTACTAAAATCTAATAAAACAGAATCCGGCTCTTCGTATAAATGATCGAGCGTAAATTCTTCTTGTATTCCCAATACTTCTAAAACAGATTGATCGAGCGCCGTTTCACGCGAAACATTTAGCATCTTTTCCGCAGGATCATTTAATAAAATAATGTCCCCTTTTCGATCAGTAGCAATTACTCCATCTGTCATATGTGATAATACGGATGACAATTTACGTCTTTCACTTTCTGTTGAAGAACGAGCTTGTTGTAATTTTTTTGATAAATTATTGAAAGATAATGCTAATTGCCCAATTTCATCATGGCTGTGCACTTTTACTTTTCTTGAATAGTTTCCTTTTGCCATTTCAATTGCTTGTCTTCGCATATCAGAGATTGGTCTCGTAATCGTTTGAGCTAACAAAATTCCAAGTACAGCTGTTACGAGTAATGCAATAACGGTTCCGGTCGCAAAGATTTGATTAATATCCTTCATCTGCTTATAAACATCTTCCATGGATGCAACAACGTAAATAGCACCAAGTGCATCTTTGTTGTTATCATCCATAATAGGAGTAATCATAACTTGTACACGGTGACCTGTACGACCATCCTTCTCAATTTTCACTTCTGGTTTTTTTTGTACCAATACCCGCTGAACAGCTATATCAGTTGACGTTCTATTTACCTTGTTTTGCTTTGACTCATCTGAAATAGCGAGCAGCTTTCTATTCGCATCAAATACACTTACCTCTTGAATATCCTTCTTTCGATCAGAGGCAAATTTTCGAATGGAAGTTTTAATCGTTTCACCTGTTGATTCTGTCTCTGCTTTTGTATAACTTTTTTTAAACTCTTGTTTCAAGTTATACGATAATAAGTTCGTTTGTTGCGTTAAAGAATCTCTAAAACCTTGTACAAGACTCTTTTCTAACTCTCTTACGAAATATACCCCAATAACTTGCATAGCTATCAATATTAATAGCATATATATGAGTACAAATTTTAAATGAATAGATTGAAAAAAACCGACTTTCTTCATATACTATTCCTGCTCTGGGTCACGCAAGTAATACCCTACTCCACGTCTAGTGACAATTAATGTAGGATGACTTGGATTATCTTCAATTTTTTCACGTAGACGACGTACTGTTACATCCACTGTACGTACATCTCCAAAATAGTCATAACCCCAAACTGTTTGCAATAAATGTTCACGTGTCATAACTTGTCCTAAATGTTTTGCTAAATAATGTAATAGCTCAAATTCACGGTGTGTAAGCTCAATATTTTCCTCACGTTTCGTTACACTATACGCATTTGGATTGATAACAATTGGTCCAATAACCATTTCCGTATTTTCTTCTTTTTCTGCCGCACCACCTTGCTGATGGCGACGTAAATTCGCCTTCACGCGAGCAAGTAATTCCCTCGTACTAAATGGCTTCGTTACATAATCATCTGCCCCAAGCTCAAGTCCTAATACTTTATCGATTTCAGAGTCCTTCGCTGTAAGCATAATAATCGGCATTTCTGAGCTTTTACGTATTTCACGGCAAACCTCTAAGCCATCCTTACCTGGTAGCATAATATCTAATAAAACCATATCTGGTTGTTCTTCAGTTGCTTTTTCAATTGCTTCATCACCATCATGCGCCATTACAATTTCAAAACCTTCTTTTTCTAGGTTGAACTTCAAAATATCTGCAATCGGCTTTTCATCATCAACTACTAAAATTTTCTTTCCCATCATCGTTTATTTCCTCCTTATAAAGTGAAGCTTTAATCAGCCCTCACCAATTGGGCTTTTACGGGCAGCCCTCCCTCCACCTAACTTCTTTGCTTTCGCTGAATTTTAAGATGGAGGCCTTACTGCCCATTAAATAGCGGGGTAAAAATATGGTCAATATCCCTAAACACATTGATGTCTACATAGTATGTCCCTATATGACCGCATCTTTTGCTTAAGTACTTTCTCCTCTATTCTCACAGACTCATGTATGATCCACTTTTACACGGAATCCTATACGATCTATAGAAAAACCTCTAGCTTCAACTGCTAGAGGCTCCTCATTCTATTTTAAAATAACTACTCAATTTTGTAAAATTACACAAATAAAAAGGATATTAAGTGGGCCCACTTAATATCCTGAGAGTGGCTCGGGACGGAATCGAACCGCCGACACGAGGATTTTCAGTCCTCTGCTCTACCGACTGAGCTACCGAGCCAAAACTATATATAAAACCACTAATGGTGGTATAAACAAAAGTGGCGGTCCCGACCGGGGTCGAACCGGCGATCTCCTGCGTGACAGGCAGGCATGTTAACCACTACACCACGGG
>NZ_JAKUFF010000051.1:0-34863 GCF_022663305.1 Bacillus cereus group sp. BfR-BA-01408
TAGGAGAATACTTCTTCGCCAACGCTATTAAAGATTTGAAGTGTTGCTTTTTCTTTAGTAAGTAAATGCTGTTCTTCTTCTGTTAATGTGAACGAATCCGTAGATACAGAAGGGTGCGTTTTCTGGATTGTTTTTAGTAATTCATTGCTTTTTAACATACTGCCATAAATAACAAGCACATTCTTGTCTTCTAATTCAATTTCCCAATACGTAAATGTATAAGGGCTTTCTATGTGATTCTGTATATATGAGAATAAAGATGCCTTCGTATAAGATGTCGGTACGTCATTAGGTGTATTAAAGTGATAGAGAACTTTTCCGTTTTCCTCTACAACTTGAATCCAATCATTTTTCTCTTTCATTAAGTCTTTTACTTCAGTTTTTAACGAAATATCGCCATCTTCTGAAGAGATATATCTTGCAATCATAAAATTATCAGCATCTGGAATATTCGGTTCATATGAAGTACTCGTAACAAGAAAAATTAAATAAGTGAAAGCAGCTACTACAGCAATTAGTAATGTAACTAAAACAAATACGTGTTGCAGAATAAACTGGATAATAAGTCGTTTATTAAAGTTCATATCGTCACCCTACTTTGTAATGAACTTATAGCCAAGTCCGCGAACGGTTTTTATATATTCTGGTTTACTTGGGTCTTGTTCAATTTTTTCACGTAGTTTTCGAATGTGAACCATAACGGTATTGTCATCGCCATTGTAGGCTGGTGCTCCCCAAACTTTTTCGTATATTTCTTCTTTCGAAAATACGTAGTTCGGATTCTCGCAAAAGAAGAGTAATAGCTGAAATAGCTGAGCAGAACATTCGACAACATGTCCATTCACTGTCAGTTCTGCGGAATCGCGATCAATTGCAAATCTACCAAATGAACTAGAGTGTGCTTTTTGTTCATGTGTCATTACCTGCTTCATATGCCTTCGGAGTTGTGCTTTCATACGAGCTACTACTTCAAGTGGATTAAATGGCTTCGTAATATAATCATCTGCACCGTGTGCAAATCCAGATATTTTATCTAAATCAGATGCTTTAGCTGTGAGGAAGAAGATAGGGCAATCTGTTTTCTGTCGAATGATGGGACAAATATCAAAACCAGATTGTCCAGGAAGCATGACATCTAAAATAATTAAGTCGTAATCGTTTTGCTGCGTGAGAGATAAAGCTATTTCAGCTGATGTTGCAGTTGTAATATGAGAAAAACCTTCTTTTTCAAGAATGGTAGTTAGTAATTGTAAAATTGCTGTTTCATCATCAACGAGCAAAATATTTGCTTCATACATAAAAATCCCTCCTAATTTCCTCGAATATCATATCATCTTTCGGTAACTTATGGAATTTTTAAGGAAATTTTAAGGTTTTCTTTCTCAAAAAATTAAGAATCAAATGATATGATAAAAGTAACATAGGGGAGGAGATGAGTGTGAATCCGTTTCAAACGATGCGAGCTAGATATTTTTTAATTGTATTTGCACTATTAACTGTAGTTGCAAGAGCCAGTAATGAATTGATAGAAAATACATTTCATATGCAAAATTCTACTTTTATAAATATTCTTATATTCTATATCCTGCCGATTACGTGGATTTATTTTGCGTATAAAAAACACCGTGTTGCATTTTCATTATTTATTAATAGAAATGAAACATTTAACCTGGTGCAAGTTTTATACATTACGATCATGTTATGCGTGTTTAGTTATGGATATCTTATTTTGTACATGTATAGCTTTGCATGGATTACACCGACATTTATTATGAACGCATTACGCGAACCGATTATGGATAGCACTGGGGGATATGTTTATCAAGTTATTATGGTCGTATTCATCGCACCAATTATTGGGGAATTTGTTTTTCGCGGATTTTTACTGCAACGCTTCGCAGCAAAATGGGGAACGAGTATAGCGATCATTGTTGTAGCAATATTGTTTGCATTGTTACACGTTGATTTCCTAGGTGCAATTGTATTTAGCGTTGTACTATCAATCGTATATATTCGTACGAATAGTTTACTCATGCCAATTGCTATTCACATGTTAAACAATGCATTTGTAATCGGTGCTTCTTTTTTAATAAATAAAGAAGAGATAATGAGTTTTGCAGATTTCTCAAATTATACGACGTTCTTTCCAGGACTTATTATTTTTATAACAGGATTAAACTTAGTACTCATCTTTTTATTTGTTAACCGCAAATATTGGAGTAAAGAAATGCCTGCTATATATGTAGAGCAGGAAAAAAGCTTTTCAGACGTCGTGGGGAGTAAATGAGATGAAGAAGACGATTGGAAAAATATTGAAAGATATTATAGATGCTACGTCTATTACAGATATGTGTGATAAAAGCGTTTGTCATTGGTTTCAACCTGTAGTAGATACGATTGTGTTTCCGGAGTATTATTTGTTCTCTAGTAATCATTTAAAAGAAAATATTATTTCTCTTCTTATTGTGCTAGGAGTTTTACTAATATTTGGTCTAATAGTAGAAGAAATGATGAAGCGCATCTTCAGAAAAAATGAAGAGAAGTATATGTGGGGTCATAAAATATTCGAGAAAGTAATAGTGGCTTTCCTTTTGTTTTATAGTATGAAAACAATCATTTACTTTATAGCTTTGAAGCATCATTCATTCTAAATTTGAAAGGGATGTATAAAATTATATGAATGAAACAATATCATCAAATAAGTTTTTTTATTTGATTGTGCTTAGTATTGTGCTAATAACGACAGTCAACGTTATTCTTCGCTGGGAGGAAGCTTATTTCTTTATGTATTTAGCACTTCATTTGCTAGGGATTTTATGTATTAGTGGCGGCGTAGTTGCTGAAAAAAAGAGTGAAGAAAGCGTTAATTATATGTGTGTGACCGGTCTTATTTTACTTTTAGCTGTACAAGGTATTATGAAATATAGTTCTTTTTCTTTACAAGATTTTAGCTTATTAATGGATGTACTTCCTTAAAGAGGCACGTTATGTTATCTAAGAAGCAAATAGGATATGTACTAGTTTTAATTGGATTTTTTACGCTTATTGTAACGACTTTATTTTTTCAAGACTATGAATATATACGCTATATAAAAGCTGGGTTGTAAGTACGTTTCTTATCCCAGAGTATGAACCGAATAAAGTGTCAAAAGGTAGGTAAAACTCTTCTTTATGTAGAAGAGTTTTTTTATGTAAATAAAAGGATCTCGAGCAATTCGCGTAATAAGCTTGTTCTAATTTAGCATGTACGAACTTACAATAATAATAGACAGGCAGCATAGAGGAGGGAATAGCGTGAGGAAGGTTATCGGGTGGTCGCTTTTTTTGTACGTTGGGTTTGCGTTATTTATATATTGGTATTTATTTGGATGGAATCATGAACTAATTCCGGACATGTATAAAGGAACGAGTGCAGATCCAGAAACGTTTATGAATGCAAGAGAGCTTACGCTAAGCCAAGATTATTCGCGCGTGAAAAATTTACTGTATTTTTTAGCGACGCCTCTTGAATGGATTATTTTATTATTTGTACTTGTGCTCGGTATTTCAAAAAAGTTTGAGAAATGGTCGAAGGAAACGACGAAAATAAGTGTCCTGCAAGTTGCGATTTATTTCTTTTATTTATCATTACTTACAACAGTTCTTGCCTTGCCGATGCAATGGATTAGCCGAAAAGTTTCCGTTGATTACGGCATTTCAACGCAAAGTACACAAAGCTGGATAAAAGATCATGTTATCGGTTTTTGGGAAAGTTATGCAACTATGTTAATTGTAGTTACGGTTCTTCTCTGGCTTATCCGTAAATTCCCGAAGAGATGGTGGTTAGCAGGCTGGGCACTCTCTGTTCCGTTTACAATCTTTTTAACATTCATACAGCCTGTTGTGATTGATCCACTGTATAACGACTTCTCGACGCTGAAAAATAAAGAATTAGAAACGAAAATTTTAGCGATGGCAGACAAAGCTGATATTCCAGCAAAACATGTATATGAAGTAAATATGTCGGAAAAAACGAATGCGTTAAATGCATATGTAACAGGAATAGGACTTAACTCGCGCATTGTAATGTGGGATACAACGCTAAAGCAATTAAAAGATAAAGAGATTTTATTTATAATGGCTCATGAAATGGGGCATTATGTTATGAAACATATATATTGGGGCGTTGCGAGTTATGTGTTGCTATCGTTTATAGGGATGTACCTCATTAGTCGTATTATCAATATGTGTATTCGAAAATGGGGGGATACGCTGCAAATTTCAAAAGCAGCATGTTTCTCAATTTTACCTTTATTTTTCTTAATTTCTTCTGTCCTCTCTTTTGTATCACAGCCAGCAACAAACTATGTTTCTCGTATAGAAGAACGAGCAGCAGATCAATATGCTTTAGACATGACGAAGGACGGGAAATCTGGTGTAAAAACGTTTCAATATTTATCAAAAACGAGTTTAAGCCAAGTAAATCCTCCTGCGTTAGTGAAGTTTTTCTTATACACACATCCACCAATTTTCGAAAGAATTCATACGTTTGAACAATATGAAAAGGAAAAGAAGCGGTAGTGTACTGCTTCTTTTTTTATGCGTTATTCGAGTTTTGGAAAATTATAGTGTATAATATATGGAATATTCAGTGAAATGTTTAGGAGGTTAATATTTTGTTTCATTCAAAATCAATGCCGGCTATAAAAATGATCCTTTCGATGTCTATTTTCGGATCAATTGGATTTTTCTCTGTTCAAACAGGTTTACCGTCTTTTGAATTAGTATTCGTTCGTTGTATTTGTGCGACTATATTTTTAGCATTATGTTGGCTCGTAACAGGACAATATAAAAGTGAGCAATGGAATAAAAAAGAAATCATGCAAATATTAGCATGCGGTGTATTTCTCGTTTTTAACTGGGTATTTCTATTTAAAGCATTTGAAGTTATGTCGATTACAATTGCGATTTCAGTTTATCATCTAGCACCCATTATCGTATTAATGATTGGTAGTATCGTATTTAAAGAGAGACTTACAATGTTTGCTGTTTTGTCCATTGTCATTTGTTTTATCGGTACAGTGTTAGTGGCTGGAGTAGATGGAAGTCTATCACTTGAAAAACTGATGTCATCTGGCATGGTATGGGCACTACTTGCGGCACTATTTTATGCTTTTACTACTTTACTAGGAAAAGGAATTCAGCATACGAGCGCATATGCGATGACATTTTTACAAACATTTTTAGGTATATTTTTATTGCTACCATTCGTAGACTTTGGCAAGTTTCAAGGGTTAACAGAGATGAATTGGATGATGATTACAGCGACAGGTCTTATACATACTGGATTTGTATATTACTTATTTTTTGACAGTTTAAGAGATTTATCTACTAGAATGATTTCTGTATTAGTATTTTTAGATCCTGCGGTTGCAATACTATTAGATACCGTCTTTACTGGGTTTAGACCGACTAGTATGCAAGTAGTAGGGATTATCCTTATATTTGTAGGAATGGCATTTACTTTTCGAAAAACGAAGGATGAGGAAATAGCAGTAAAAGAAAAATTGTATTCGTAATTGTAAATAATTAGGTTTAATTGCATTTGAAATTTTCAGATTTATTGTATAATATAATTTGCAGGGAAATAAAGGAAAAGGTAGATGAGAGGGATGAAAAAGCTAGTAAAGATCGCGACATCACTAACTTTAATGGGGGAATATTTGTAAGTGCAAATGGTGTGTCTGCAAATACAGATGTTATCCAAAAATCTAGTCCTAATATTATGATAAAGTTTGATGATGTAACAACAGATCATTGGGCATATGATGAAATTACAAATTTAGTATATCATCGCATTATGTATGGCTATGGAAATGGTAAGTTTGGGACAGAAGATCATATAACACGTGAACAAGCGGCGGCAGTATTGTACCGCGCACTTCATGTAAAAAGAAGTGCGACTATTGGAAATCCATATGGAGATATTAGTGCGAAATCAACCATGTTCCCTTACGAAATTTTACGCTTAACACAGCTTGGTATTTTTAAAGGAGACGAAAATGGGAATTTCCGTCCGAAAGATACATTGACTCGTGCAGAATTAGCACAAATTTTAACGAAAGCATATGAGTTGAAAACAAAGAGTCCACATACATTTACAGATATACCAGAAAATCATTGGGCAAGGGATGCAATTAGCGCATTGCAGTCTAATAAAGTAGCGGTAGGAACGGGAGATGGCAAGTTCCAGCCTGAAATGCTCGTTACACGTGGGCAATTTGCAAAGTTTTTACAACGATCAATTGATAATTCTCCAGGGAAAATGGAATAGATAAAGAGAAAGCTCATAATTTGTGGAAGAGGTATCTTTCGCTCATTATGAGCTTTTGTTAATAGAGAGGTTACTATTGTCGTATGTTGTAGTTAAGTCGATATAATTGCATTTTTTGTCTAGAAAATGAACTCTTAAAACGTGAAGGATTTCTTTAAAAAAAAGTAGAATATTTATATTATAGAAACACCTTTACATGAATACAGGAAAGAAAATTAGTTTGCGTACAATTCGGTATAAAAGTTGAAATTGAGAGCGAATTGGCTCTCCTTTAGTAGTGATTTTCACAATAATAGATTTTTTAAATGTAATATATTGCATAAATGGTGCAAAGGCAACATATGTAATATTGGAAAGGATTTCAGTCTATTATTTTCCGTTTTTTCAAATGGAGGTAAAGGGGAGAGGGCAATGAAGAAGAATATGTTACGTATAATGGCAACGGTAACTATTATGGGTGGTTTGTTTGTAAGTACGAATGTTCCAAACGTAAAAGCAGAAGAATATCCAGAAATGATTGTGTTTGATGATGTTCCAGTAAACTACTGGGCATATGACGATATAATGGATGTAGTATACAATAAAGTAATGTTAGGGTATGGAAATGGTAAGTTTGGTGTAGGTGATAATGTAACAAGAGAACAAGTAGCAGCAGTGCTGTATCGTACATTGAATTTGAAAAAGGAAGGACCTTTAAAAAATCCATACAAAGATATTTCTGAGAGAGCAACAATGTTTTTAGATGAAATTTTAGTATTAACAGAGCATGGTATTTTTAAAGGTGATGAAAAAGGGAACTTTAGACCGACTGCACCAGTAACACGCGCAGAAATGGCACAAATTCTTACGAATGCATTTACATTTGAGGTGAAGAAGAATCATACATTTAAAGATGTACCAAATAATCATTGGGCAAAAAATGCGATTAGTGCACTACAGTCTAATCATGTCATAGTAGGAACAGGGAATGGGAAATTTGAACCGAATAAAGTTGTAACACGTGAGCAATATGCAACGTTTTTAAATAAAGCTGTTTTTTATTTTCCAGTAAAAGATGAAGATTATGAATGAAAGTTAAAATATAAGGATGTTTAAGTTATATTAATATAATATATATCAAGAAAAAAGCGCGGGAATTCCACGCTTTTTTCTTATTTAAAATTATTTGTAATTATATCGATTTTCTATTCGTAATTTAGTTTTTCGAATTTAGTGGATAAGAAGAGATTGAATAAAGTGACTTTTTATTGTTTAAATATACGGTTTAGTAACTTTATTATTAATAAAGTGTAAATAAAAGTATGTGAAATATAGTTCATAAATTAGACAAAACTCACATGAAAATTATATTGTTACGCTTCCATTAATTCTTTATATTAGAAAAAAATATGTTTTTTAGGGAGAGAATACTTTGAAGAAAAAAGTTTTAAAAGTAGCAACAGCTTTAACAATTATGGGTGGAGTAGCATTTGGTGCTGAAGGGACAACAGCAAAAGCTGAACTAGCTGCAAAGCCACAACAAGCAAGTCAGGCATTCTTTAAAGATGTACCAGCAGGACATTGGTCTTATGAAGCAATTCAAACTTTAGCAGAACAAGAAATTATGCTTGGTTATGGAAATGGTGTGTTCGGTTTTGGACATAACGTAACACGTGAACAAGTAGCCGCTTTAATTTATCGCACAATGGATTTCAGTGAAGTATTCGAGGAAGGCGATATTCTTGAAAATCCATATAAAGATATTAATGAAAGATCAACAATGTTCTTAGAAGAAATTTTAGTATTAACAGAATTAGGTATCTTTAATGGTGATGGAACTGGAAACTTTAGACCGAAAGATACATTAACACGTGCAGAAATGGCACAAGTGCTTACAGTAGCATATGAGTTAGAAGTAAAAGAAACAAAAGGATTTAAAGATGTACCAAAAGGACATTGGGCAGAAAATGCGATTAATGCAGTAGGTTCAAATGGTATTTCAGTAGGAGATGGCAAGGGTAACTTTGCTCCAAACATGAAAGTAACACGTGAACAATATGCGCAATTCTTATTTAAAACAATTTTTGAATAAATAATAGAACAAGAAGCTGGTGTTGTATAACACCGGCTTCTTTTTTATGTGTAATACCAGTGGAAGAATACAGTTTTATAAAAAAACGATTAAATTTTCAAAAAAAACTTCCTTTTCTGAAGATTTGTTATATAATATAAAACATAAAATCAAATCTGTTATAAAACAGTTTAAGAAGGGGATGCTAATATGTCGACGCAAACTTCACGGGTTACACTCGTGGGAGAAATGTTACCAGCGTACAACGAAATATTGACACCTGAGGCGCTTAGTTTTTTGAAGGAACTACATGAAAATTTCAATGAGCGCCGCATAGAACTTTTACAAAAACGTGTGGAAAAACAACAGAAAATTGATGCAGGAGAGTTTCCGAAGTTTTTAGAAGAAACAAAGCACATACGTGAAGCGGATTGGACAATTGCTAAATTGCCAAAAGATTTAGAGGATCGCCGCGTAGAGATTACTGGTCCAGTAGATAGAAAGATGGTTATTAACGCTTTAAATTCAGGAGCACATCTTTTTATGGCGGATTTTGAAGATTCGAATTCACCAACTTGGGAAAATACAATTGAAGGTCAAATAAACTTACGAGATGCAGTAAAGGGAACGATTTCACATAAAAATGAAAACGGAAAAGAATATCGTTTAAATAGTAAAACAGCAGTATTAATTGTGCGTCCAAGAGGATGGCATTTAGAAGAAAAACATATGCAAGTTGACGGGAAGAATATGTCTGGTAGCTTAGTAGATTTTGGACTTTATTTTTTCCATAATGCGAAAGCTCTTTTAGCAAAAGGAAGCGGTCCATACTTTTACTTACCGAAAATGGAAAGCTATTTAGAAGCAAGGCTATGGAATGATGTTTTCGTATTTGCTCAAAAATATATCGGTATTCCAAACGGAACGATTAAAGCAACAGTATTATTGGAAACGATTCACGCTTCGTTTGAAATGGATGAAATTTTGTATGAGCTTAAAGATCATTCTGCTGGATTAAATTGCGGAAGATGGGATTATATTTTTAGTTTTTTAAAGGGTTTCCGTAATCATAATGAATTTTTACTTCCAGATAGAGCGCAAGTCACGATGACGGCGCCGTTTATGCGCGCGTATTCTTTGAAAGTCATTCAAACGTGTCACCGTCGTAATGCACCAGCTATTGGAGGAATGGCAGCACAAATTCCAATTAAAAACAATCCAGAAGCGAATGAAGCAGCTTTTGAAAAAGTGCGTGCGGATAAGGAGCGCGAAGCTTTAGACGGTCATGATGGGACTTGGGTTGCCCACCCGGGACTTGTACCAGTCGCGATGGAAGTATTTAATCACATTATGAAAACGCCGAATCAAATTTTTAGAAAACGTGAAGAAATACATGTTACAGAAAAGGATTTATTAGAAGTACCAGTGGGAACGATTACAGAAGAGGGTCTTCGTCTGAATATTAGCGTAGGTATTCAATATATTGCATCTTGGTTAAGCGGCCGGGGAGCAGCACCAATTTATAACTTAATGGAAGATGCAGCAACAGCAGAAATTTCTAGGGCACAAGTATGGCAATGGATTCGCCATGAAGGTGGAAAATTAAATGATGGCCGTAATATTACACTTGAATTAATGGAAGAGCTAAAAGAAGAAGAGTTGGCAAAAATAGAAAGAGAGATTGGTAAAGAAGCCTTTAAGAAAGGGAGATTCCAAGAGGCGACAACGTTATTTACAAATCTCGTTCGGAATGATGAATTCGTACCATTCTTAACATTACCGGGTTATGAAATTTTATAAAAATGAAAAGGGGATGGAACAAATGAAAAACGAAAGAATCGAGAAATTACAAGAGAGCTGGGAACTAGATACGCGTTGGAAAGGGATCACACGTCCATATTCGGCAGAAGATGTAATTCGCCTGCGCGGGTCAATTGATATTGAACATACGTTAGCGCGCCGCGGTGCTGAAAAGCTTTGGGCGTCGCTTCATACAGAAGATTATATTAACGCACTTGGTGCATTAACAGGAAACCAAGCGATGCAACAAGTAAAAGCTGGGTTAAAAGCAATTTATTTAAGTGGCTGGCAAGTAGCAGCAGATGCAAACCTTTCTGGACATATGTATCCAGACCAAAGTTTATATCCAGCGAACAGCGTACCTGCTGTAGTAAAACGAATTAATCAAACGCTTCAACGTGCGGATCAAATTCAGCATATGGAAGGAAGCGGTGATACAGATTATTTCGTGCCAATTGTAGCAGATGCAGAAGCTGGATTTGGCGGACAATTAAACGTATTTGAGCTGATGAAAGGTATGATTGAAGCAGGCGCATCAGGTGTGCACTTCGAAGATCAATTATCTTCAGAGAAAAAATGCGGTCATTTAGGCGGAAAAGTATTACTACCGACGCAAACAGCGGTACGTAATTTAATTTCGGCACGCCTTGCGGCAGACGTAATGGGAGTGCCGACAATTATCGTTGCAAGAACAGATGCGGATGCAGCAGATTTAATTACGAGCGATATCGATCCTGTTGATAAAGCGTTTATTACAGGAGAAAGAACACCAGAAGGATTTTACCGTACGAAAGCAGGTCTTGATCAAGCGATTGCACGTGGTTTAGCATACGCTCCTTACGCAGACCTCGTTTGGTGTGAAACATCTGAGCCAAATTTAGAAGATGCAAAACGATTTGCGGACGCAATTCATAAAGAGCATCCAGGGAAATTGCTTGCATACAACTGTTCACCTTCATTTAACTGGAAACAAAAACTAGATGAGAAAACAATTGCGAGCTTCCAAAAAGAAATCGCATCTTACGGTTATAAGTTCCAGTTCGTAACACTTGCTGGATTCCACTCATTAAACTACGGCATGTTCGAATTAGCACGCGGCTATAAAGAGCGCGGCATGGCAGCGTACTCTGAACTACAACAAGCGGAATTCGCAGCAGAAAAACACGGCTACTCTGCAACTCGCCATCAACGAGAAGTAGGAACAGGTTACTTTGATGAAGTAGCACAAGTGATTACAGGTGGTACTTCATCAACGACAGCATTAAAAGGATCTACAGAAGAAGCACAATTTACGAAATAAAAGGAAGGGGCCCCTTTTTGAAGGGTGCCCCTTATTATTTTTCGCACGATTCGAGAGTAAATGAAAATATATCAACGATTTTTCAAATATATCGACGATTCGACAAAAAATATCGACTTACCGACAAAAAAAGACAATATGATCAAATCCACTCAGCTCCATGATCACGAATAAACTTCATATCTTTTTCATAATGCTCTAAATGTCCTTCATCAATCATTCTTTGGAAATTCAAGTCGCCTTCTTGCGCTTTTCTTTTCATATACGTACATAACGCTTCTAGGCGTAGTAGTACCATTCCTAAGTAATCTTCGTCCATACTTTTCCCGTAGGACTGAACAAACAATTGCACTCTTTCTTTTATACGATCAGCATGTTGTGTTGATTCATAACGAATTGCCTCGCCTGATTCCGTATAATACACTCTACTTAAAGGCACACAAGTATAAAGCGTATAAGCGATATCCCAAATTCTTGGGCCAGGAGCAGCAACATCGAAATCAATAATACCTACTGGTTTCTCGTTATTAAATATAATGTTATATATGGCAAAATCATTGTGGCATAAAACCTCAATGTTATTTGGGGTATGGTCCATAGGTTTCCAATCATCTAATAACGGAAAGTCACTTACCGCATCATGATAAAGGCGAAGCATCTTTGCTATTTCTTTTAACACATCATTAGATCGCATATATTCTTTTAAAGGATAATTTCCAGCATCTCCTTCAATAAAAGATAAAGTCTCTCTATTTTTCTCATCTATACCTAAAAACTTTGGTGCGTAATGAAAACCTTTGTTTTCTAAATGCTGTAATAACTTATGAACTTTTGCACTGTCTGGCTTCAATTCTCGTCGAACAGTATTTTTAGAACGATATACGTTTGAGACGTTTCCCCCTGTAAGCTTTTCTTCTTTGGCGTAGTTTGACATGTGAAAATTCCCCCTGTGATTAAAAAATCCAATTCCAAATAGTGAATAGACCAACAATGGTAGA
This sequence comes from Bacillus cereus group sp. BfR-BA-01408, assembly GCF_022663305.1. Classification (NCBI taxonomy): domain Bacteria; kingdom Bacillati; phylum Bacillota; class Bacilli; order Caryophanales; family Bacillaceae; genus Bacillus; species Bacillus cereus group sp. BfR-BA-01408. The sequence continues at coordinate 12,462 of NZ_JAKUFF010000051.1, forward strand.
AAAGAGAAGGGAAGCAAGCAATGCTAGACAGCCAAAAGGAACTAGCTTATCTTGCCATGTTTCTTTATAATCATAAATTAGCTCCTCTGCTACTTTCATCTGCACGGAAGATAACGGTTGAGCTTTATACAAACCTTTTAAATGGTTAGAATCGCCTTTAAACTTTAAAGCACGTGCAATATGATGAGGATTATTTCCCATTGATTTTTCAAATAATAAACATGATTCATGCATAATATCTGTTTTATGCTTCTCTAGATACCAGTAACGTCCAGCCATTTCTGGATATTGTAATTTATAATAAATATCTCCGAGTTGTTTTCGAAGATGTAATTCATTTGGGTATGTAAAGATGAGGCCATGCAATCTATCTCTTGCTTTTCCAAGATTATTCTTTTCAATATCCTCTTCAATTCTTTTTAATGTTTTTCTAGGGATTTTATTGGTCATAAACTCCTCCTTATTTTGGATAGAGATAATTATATTTTATAAGAAATACTAAAAATTAGAAATTCTATTTTCAAAAAAGATTGTACATTTTATTTTAAGTATGCTATGATAGTGTCAGTTGAATAGTTAAATTAAGCAATCCATATATTATCAAGTGCTGAAAACGAACGAGAAAAAGTATGTGAGAACTAGTTTATGTTTCGTATTTGATAATGTGTGGATTCTTTTTTTAGATAGGAAAACTAAAAATTTAAAAAAATGTATTTTCTTAGGAGGAAATAATCATGGCAGTAACAGGACAAGTAAAATGGTTTAACAACGAAAAAGGCTTCGGTTTCATCGAAGTTCCAGGCGAAAACGACGTATTCGTACACTTCTCTGCAATCGAAACTGAAGGTTTCAAATCTCTAGAAGAAGGTCAAAAAGTTAGCTTCGAAATCGAAGAAGGTAACCGTGGACCTCAAGCTAAAAACGTAATCAAACTATAATTTTATAGTTTATTATGGAAAAAGGATGGCAGCTGCCATCCTTTTTTTGTTGTGGAGAAAGTCTTTCCATCTTAAAATTCGGCGGGAGACCAACTCCCTGTTAACGCCCAATTGTTGAGGGCTGATTAAAGTTTCACTTTATAAATAAGAAAGTATTAAGTTTATTTGTTCTTAATTTTTTCTTTACAATTCATTTTTTATCCCGCGTTAACGGGCAGTAAGACCCCCACCTCAAAATTCAGTGGAAGCAAAGAAGTTAGGTGGGGGATCAACTGTCCGTAAAAGTCCGATTGGTTCAACTAATAATCAGTGGGGGATGAACAAAACCCCCACTGATTAAAGGTTCACTTTATTTGTTGTTCTGTCTACATCTGAAATGGGTAAATCTGCGCCATATAGGCTTTGAGTAACATCTTTTTTGTTAGCATTGTTGTTGTTAGAAGTTTGTTCGTCTTGAGATGATGTTTCTAACATTTGTTCTTGCTCCTTACTAGGGGTATTCAGAGCATCTGATGGGACGCTATTAATCTGTTGGCTTAATAGACTTTTTTTCTCCATATTATACAGCTCCTTTTTGGAATTAGATAAAAAACTAATGTAATCACTTACATATTTTGTGTTTTGACATGGAATTCTATACAAAACTTATATTGCAGATTTAACGAGTTAAAAAGTTGCTAGTGATGTATAAAGTTGAAGTTCTTAATAAAAAATAAAAACGGGTAACACGTGCAAGTATTTTTAATGTAGTCGATAATTTTTTATCATATTTTTACTATGTAATAATATTAAAATGAAGGGGTATAGGGACACTTGGAAGAAAATATGAAGAAGAGTAAAAGGCTTTCCGAAATGGAAAGCCTTTTACTTTTCTTTTTCAACCTTTTTCTTCTCTCGTTTTTTACATTCAGAGCATTTCGATTTACGAAAAGGCCTTGCAAAGAATAAGAGAATGAAAAATAGCCCAAATATAATACTAGCTGAGTTTTTCACAATCACAATACTACTATTTTTCATTTGAATTGTTGGCTGGCTTTCTTTTTCTTCCATAGTGGACCTCCATATAGTGGATTTTTATTTTTATTATAGCAAAGTTAATTGTCTTAATGATGCGAAATGAGGAAGTAGTTGTAAATATTTATAGGTAGTATAAATAGATTTTGTATAGGTTTATTTTTGTAAAAACAATATATTTTTATTTTATAATTTAAAAGGTATTTGACAAATAATAAAGTATTGTAAAAAAGCGGAATCTGTAAGCCATTTCCTTTTCATAGATGCTAAAATTATACATGCAGCTGCTAATATAAATAGAAAAAAGGAGATAGTGGAATATGGAAAGTAAAGTAGAACGCTACGTCGAAAACTATGTTGTAAATAAAAATACAATGGCCTTACTTCCTGTAATTCTCAGTGAAAAGAAAATTGTTACGCGAGTTGTTGAGGTGCAAGACTCTTTTTTCGTATTTCAAAAACCTCTAGATATTATAGAAAGAAGTTGTCGCAAGCATGGTTCTAGTTTCTTAGGCAGAAAAGAAGGAACGAAAGAGTTAACTCATATTACACATAAAGCACCAATTGCAATTAGTCCGACCGATCAACTTTATTTTTTCCCTACCTATTCGTATTCTAGAAAAGAGTGCGCGTGGTTATCTCATTTTTATATTGAAAGCAATAAAGAATTAAAAGATGGAAACCTTATTATTAGATTTATAAATGGCTTTGCGGTGAAGTTAGAGATATCGAAAACTAGTTTTGAAAATCAACAAAATCGTACTGCGAAATTGCGGACGGAGTATGAAGATCGTAGGAAAAAACAAGGGAATCCTTGTTTTAAAGAGGTTGATCAAAGGGATGAATCAACATTAAAACCAGCTTATGAGAAAGTGTATTTTGTTAGAGAAGAGGATCTGTAAAAAGGGATTTTAGAAGTAGTTCAAAATATAGTATGGGGTCTTTTAATATATGCGTCTTTCCGAAAAAAGTATTTCGGAAAGACGCATATATTTTTCGGGAGAATATATATTTTTTTATAATATAATATTAAAAGAGATTATGTCGATTTCAAATTATAGAATTAAAAAATAGAAAGTGGGTATTAATTATGAAAAAAGTTAATTATAATTTATATTTCAAGTATATGACTTCTAGCTTTGTTGTATTAGTAGTGGCGCTGCCTACACTGCGTAATATGTTATGGCCATAAACAAATGCAGTTCTGAAAAGGAGTTATATTGATAACTCCTTTTTTTGTTGTATACTCGGCAAGATTTCTTATTCTGGGAGGGTTTTGATGAAAAATATCCATAGTTATAAAAAAGAAATAAATTTTATACTTATTTCTTTTTTATTAGTAGTTTATTTTTCGACTATTATTGTTAAATATCCAATGCTGGGAATTGAAGTAGAGAAGATAGATGGAAATTATCAAATAGTAGATTTGGATGATGATAAATGGGCTGTAAAACAAGGAATTAAGAGGGGAGATATTATAAAGAATTTAGATAGAGAACCCCCGGAATTCAATTCATCTGTAAACATGTTTTCTAGAGTGGAAAAGGTACAAACTATTCATGTTCAACAAGGTGAAACTGAAAGGAAATATAATGTAATGTATGAAAAGGGTGATAAACAATTTACATATCATTTGTTTATGCCGTTGTTATATTACTTAATATTTATTAGTAGTTGTCTATTTATAATAATTTATAACGGTAGAAAAAATAATGATTGGTCTAACTACTTGTTGCAATTCCTTACATTGTTTAGCCTGACATATATTAGCTCAATTGCCTATGGGAGAATGGATGTATTAGGTATGATTGTTATGTCAAGTAGCTTCAATTACTCCCTAGTGTTATTCCTATTATTTTTAAATGCGTATTTTAACAATAGGAATAAGAGGATTATCAATGCTAAAACCCTTAATTTTCTGCAAAAAACTGTAATTATTCTATTAATATCAACGAATGCACTGCGATTTTTTTATAATAGATTAGGTTCATTAATAAACGGAATTACCTTTTTAATATTGTTATTTACTATAATGTTTCTCTTAGTGCGCTTTATTTTTCGGAATAAACAAAATGTAAAATTGGAGTTTATTAAAGCTATTATTATTAGTTTTTTGATTTCTTTAATACCGTTTATATTCTTTTTTGTTATTCCCAGCTTATTTTTAGGGAAAGAATTAATAGAATTTGAAATATCTATAATATTTTTCTTATTCATTCCAACTTATTTTTTTTATTTATTGATTTCAAGGGATTTATTTGATGTGAATTTTATCATTAGTAGATTTAAATATTACTTATTTATATCATTGATTGTTTCAGGATTAATATTGATAATGGAAATAATTGTTTTTGATAAGAAGTTTGAGTTGGAAAATGTATTAGATTTTATTCAAGTAAATATTGTTACTTTTATTTTTATTATTGTGAGTTATTATTTTAAAGACTATTTAGATTTTAAGTTTCGTAAGGTCTTATATGACCATAAGAAAATTTATTCAAATAGTTTAAATAGATTTCTTCATCAAATGAAAAGTGAGTACAAACAATCTGATTTAATAAAAGTAATTAAACGAGAGTTTATAGACGTATTAGCGATAAAGGAAATAATTTTTCTACAAATTAATAATGCCAACCAAGAAATAGAACCTATTGAGGGAAAAGTGTCGCTAAATTATGAGGTATTAAAAAAAGTAAAGTGGTGCGAATTCACAGTAGGATCCGTGATATGGATAGAAGGATATTTTATCGTTGTGGTTTCAGATTTAAATGCAAGTAAAGTAGTATTAATTTGTGATAGAGAGAGTTTAAGTATTGACGAGATTTTATGGTTGGAAACAATTTCAAATTATATCCATTTGCAATTTGAAGCTGCCAAAAATTTAGAAGATTTTATGGATGAAATATCTCGTGAAAATTCAGAAAAAGAGTATGTCAATCGATTTGCTCGTTTATCTGTAATGATAAGTGAAAAGGAGCGAGGGGATTTGTCTCGGGATATTCACGATGGCGTTTTACAAGATCAGTTACGTTTGTATCGAAAAATGGAAGGATATAAAGAATTATTTGTAGATGAAAAAGTAGTAGAAGTATTAGATGAAATCAAAGAGGAATTAATGGATCAAATATATATTGTTCGAGAAACATGCAACAATTTAAGACCTCCATTTCTAAAGGAGTTAGGTTTGCAACAATCACTTCAGCGATTGTTTAAAAAGATAAGTTTCGAGGCGAATTTTCATTTGAATTATGACATTCAAGAAAAGTTTAATATGAGAAATTTAGAGTATGAAAATGCTATATATAGAATTATACAAGAGTTGTTAAATAACGCATTAAAGCATTCGCAAGCTTCTGTTGTATATCTATATGTGTTCGAGGAAGCGGAATCGATTTATCTTGTATATAAAGATGACGGTATCGGAATGAAAATAAGTGCAATAACTGAATCCTATACAACCATGGGAATATCAGGGGTTGTTACTAGGGTAAAAAGCTTAAATGGGGAAATAAAAATAAACTCGAATATAGGTCAAGGATTAGAGATAGATATTAAATTTAATTAAAGACTATATGTGATGTGCAAAAAATTGTTAATAGGAGGATGGAAATGATAGAGGTTCTTATTATAGATGACCATATGGCTGTTGGAATGGGAACAAAGGCACTCATAGAAACAGAAGATATTTGTGCAGATGTTTTGTTTGACAGTGCTGAATATTTAAGTTGTATTACTAAAAAAAAATATGATGTTTATTTAGTGGATTTATTTATGCCTAATTTAAATGGGTTGGAAGTTACAAAGGGGATTTTAAAGCATGATCCGGATGCTGCTATAATAATTTATACAGGTTTTGACATAGAGCCGCATTTTAATCTACTTCTAGAAAATAATATTTCTGGAATTATCAGTAAAACTGCGTCTAAAGAACAGATGATAACTACGATTCGTTGTGCTAAACGAAAAGAAGTGGTTATTCCATTAGGCTTATTTAGGCAATTGCGAATTCAGCAGTTTTCAGCAAAATCAGTGTTACAATCTGAAAAAATAAATGAAATTCCTATTACTTTAACTCAAAGAGAGCGAGAAGTTTTAATTTTTGTACAGCAAGGAATGACTAATAAAAATATTGCAGTAACATTGAATTTAAGCCAACGCTCTATAGAATATACGTTAACGGAGCTATTTAATAAGTTAAGAGTATCTTCTAGGGTAGAGGCTGTAGAAAAAGCAAAGTCTCTGGGGATATTATCTAAAATTAATTTGTGATATATGTAATAAAAGATCAAAAATTTAGTTTGTTGAAATAACCTTCAATCACTTCTTTTTCTTGTTTTCCTACAAGTTTACTTTTTCATTCCCTTTATTATGATGTAGAAAAGTAAATTTGTATTTTTCCGAAACTTGTATTTCGGAAAAATACAATAAACTCTTCGTATGAAACTTACATTGTTTTTAATATAGTTATGTATAGAAACCAAGATGAAGTAACTTGGTAAATATTAAAAACGACGTTATGTCAGTTTAATAGGGGGAAATTGTGATGAAAAAGAAACTATTTAAAGGTACAGCGTTAATGCTCTCAGCTGCAATTTTAGGTGGAAGTCTAGCAAATACAACTTCTGTAAGTGCGGCAGAAATTAATCCACCAACTTATTCATTAGAAGAGAAGGCTGAAATGGACAAAGCATTTAAGGTGTTAAGTGTTATTGAATCAATTCCTGATAGTGTATTAGCAGAAGGTAGTGATTCTGTAAATCAGTGGATGGCGGAAAATAATTATGATGGCTTATTCCAAGTTATGGATGCTATTGAGAATGATGAAGCTGTAGCATATGGGGTGGCAGGTTGTGTTTCAGCTGTCGGGTTTGCATTAGTTTCTAATGTATTCTCAATTACTAAGCTTACAAAAATTAAAAGTGCATTACAAGCACTAGGTGGGGCAAAAACATTTGTGAATAAATTGATTCCAGCATATAATGCAGCTAGAGCTAGTAGACAAAGTAAAAAAGCAGCCGCAACTTCTGCAGTGAAAAAAGCAGCAAGTGCAGCAGGACCAGAAGCTAAACAAGCGTTGCTAGATTTCTTTGCTTTAGGAAGTATTTATTCTGCTTGTTTTGAATAATGATATAGGAGTGAAATATGACTATCATCAGTACGATTTTCTTCTTTAGTTTTTCAGTGTTTTTTGTAATTCGTTACTTAAAATTAAAAAAGATATACGATTTATTAATGATATTTGTAGGTTTGTATGCAGGGCTTATAAATATGAAATTAATGAGTTTAAGTACAACGGTATCATATGTTTTAGATACCATAGTTATTGTTCTAGTGATTATTTCTGTAATTCTTTTTCTTAAGGATAAAAAGAATTATTAAATTTTATTATTAAGATTATATTGAAGTTCAAAAAGAGTTTGACCCAAAAGTAGCTGAATAGCTACTCGGGTCAAACTCTTTTTTATTTATAGGGTGTATTGTTGATATAAAATAGCATTATGCACAGCAAATTTATTTTTGAAAAATACTGATTGTCACTATGTATATCATTCCTTTCTAAATATTGTCGAATATTGATAGATTATCATAGCATAATAATGAAGGAATTCTCATGAAAGATATGGAAACTTAATAATTACATCTCCATATGTCGTATCTACCATTTCCTCTTTCATATAGGCAATGATACAGTAGAGGTAGTACTTAGAGTAAAGGGGTAAAGTGTAGAATGGATTTTCAGACAATCAAAGAGTATTTTTCACCAGAAAATATGGATCATATTGTTGAAAGCTATAAAGCGTTCGGACCACTTCTTGGTATTGGGCTACCGATGATAGAGGCGCTAATCCCAGCATTGCCACTTATCGTATTTGTACTGGCGAATGCTGTTGCATTTGGATTTTGGCTCGGTTTTCTTTATTCTTGGCTTGGATCAGTAATGGGTGCCTTACTTGTTTTTTTCATAATCCGCCATTTTGGCCGAAGTCGTTTCTTTTCTTTTGTGAATAAGCATGAGAAAGTACGAAAGGCAATGGGATGGATTGAAAGGAAAGGGTTCGCGCCGATTTTCGTCATCTTTTGTTTTCCGTTTACACCGTCTGCGCTTATAAATGTTGTCGCTGGTCTATCACGCATTAGTGTAAAACAGTTTGGTCTTGCGCTCGCGTTCGGAAAGCTTGTGATGATTTTTATTTTAACGTATATTGGTCATGATTTAATGTCATTTATTCATAATCCGGTGAAATCAGTCATTGTAGCGATTGGTATTTTTATTTTATGGTATGTCGGCAAGAAAATTGAAGTAAAGTTAGAACTGCATTAAGAATAGTCTTCTTTGTAAAGGAAAGCTTCATTATTAAAGGATAAGGGGAGAAGTGGATGAAGAAAACTTTGAAAAAAGAAGGCATAGAGTGGATACGAACAATTTTAATTGGTGTATTATTAGCTGTATTTTTTCGAACGTTTTTCTTTTCAACGTATGTTGTAGAGGGGAAGTCAATGATGCCGACATTGCAAGATGGCAATATGCTCGTTGTAAATAAGGTGAGTTATCAAGTGGGGGACTTGAATAGGTTTGATGTTGTTGTATTTCATGCGAACAAAAAAGAGGACTACGTAAAACGAATTATCGGTTTACCTGGGGATCATATTGAATATAAGCATGATAAACTATATATAAACGGACAATTCGTGGATGAACCTTATCTAGAGAAATATAAGAAAGAGATAAATGGACGACAACTAACAGGTGACTTTACGCTAGAAGAGTTAACGAAGGAAAAAACGGTGCCACCTGGATATATTTTTGTAGTAGGTGATAACCGCCTTGGGAGCTGGGATAGTAGACATTTTGGTTTTGTAAAAGCTGATACAGTTGTCGGTAAAGTTGATTTACGATATTGGCCAATTCAAGAGGTGCAAACGAATTTTTCAAAAGGTTGATATAATAGGTAGAAGTATAGAAAAAGACAAACTACTCCGTTTGTCTTTTTTCGTGTCCTATAATACAATTATAGTAGCAAACTAACGTTCGTTATGTAAGTGAAAGGTGGGGTTACATGTCACTTCGATTTGTGATTGGTAGAGCGGGAAGTGGAAAAAGTACACTTTGTTTACACGAAGTGCAAGAAGAGTTAAAGCAGCGCCCAAGAGGGGAAACAATATTATATCTTGTGCCAGAACAGATGACATTCCAAACGCAGCAGGCGTTAATTGGTAGTGAGGATGTTAGAGGTTCTATTCGGGCACAAGTTTTTAGTTTTTCACGATTAGCGTGGAAAGTATTGCAAGAAGTTGGCGGAGCGAGTCGTCTTCACATTGATGAAGCGGGCGTACATATGTTACTTCGTAAAATTGTAGAGTCTCGTAAAGATGGATTATCGGTATTCCAAAAAGCAGCGGAGCAAAACGGTTTCTTTGAACATCTTGGCAGTATGATTGCGGAGTTTAAACGATATAACGTGACGCCATCAAACGTATATGAAATGTGGCAACAATTAGATGCACATAGTAGCAGCGCCGAACAAAAGCTATTAGCGAATAAAGTGTATGATTTACAGTTATTATATGATGATTTTGAACGTGCTTTAATCGGAAAGTACTTAGATTCAGAAGACTATCTGCAATTGCTAGTGGAAAAGCTTCCGCAGTCTGAATATGTAAAGGGAGCTGAAATTTATATAGATGGCTTCCATTCGTTTTCACCGCAAGAACTAGAAATTGTAAGACAGCTTATGATTTGCGGAGCGAGAGTGACAATCACGTTAACGCTAGATGAAAAAACGTTAGCGCAGCCAGTAAATGAACTAGATTTGTTTTATGAAACGACGTTAACATATGAAAAAATAAAACAAGTAGCGCGTGAAGAGAAAATAGAAATTGAAAAAACGATTCCACTTATGGAACAACCGCGTTTTCATTCTCCAGCATTAGCGCATTTAGAAGCTCATTATGAAGCGCGTCCGAATGAGAAATTTAACGGGGAAGCAAGTGTAACGATTCATACAGCCGCGAATTTACGAGCGGAAGTAGAAGGCGTTGCTCGTGAAATTCGTAGGCTTGTGGCAGATGAAGACTATCGTTACCGAGATATTGCAGTTCTTCTTCGTAACGGAGAAAGTTATTACGATGTAATGCGGACTCTATTTACAGATTATAATATCCCGCACTTTATCGATGAAAAACGCCCGATGTCACATCATCCGTTAGTAGAATGCATTCGTTCTGCACTCGAGATTATTAGCGGGAATTGGCGTTATGATGCAGTATTTCGCTGCGTGAAAACAGAGCTTTTATATCCATTAGACGTAAGAAAAGAAACGATGCGCGAAGAGATGGATGAGTTTGAAAACTACTGTTTAGCATACGGTGTACAAGGGAAAAGATGGACTTCTGAGGATCCGTGGATGTATCGCCGCTATCGTTCTCTTGACGATACGAACGGGATGATTACAGACAGCGAACGTGAAATGGAAGAGAAAATAAATCGATTGCGTGACGTTGTAAGAACGCCCGTTATTCGTATGCAAAAAAGACTGAAGCGTGCGGGAACGGTTATGCAAATGTGCGAAGCTGTTTACTTATTTTTAGAAGAGCTTGACGTTCCGAAAAAATTAGAAGCATTACGTATTCGTGCAGAAGAGAGCGGAGATTTCTTATTTGCGACAGATCATGAACAAGTATGGGAAGAAGTAATGAGTCTTCTTGATACGTTTGTTGAGATGCTTGGCGAAGAAAAAATGTCACTTTCTATGTTCACAGACGTTATGTCGACAGGTCTTGAGGCGCTTCAATTCGCAAACATTCCGCCGTCATTAGACCAAGTGTTAATTGCGAATATTGATCGTTCTAGATTATCAAATGTGAAAGCAACATTCGTCATTGGAGTGAATGAAGGTGTGATTCCAGCAGCACCGATGGATGAAGGTATGCTTTCTGATGAAGAAAGAGATGTTCTTAGCGCTGCAGGTATTGAACTCGCACCAACGACGAGACAAACTTTATTAGAAGAACAGTTTGTTATGTACCAAATGGTAACGAGAGCAACTGAGAAATTATACATTTCATGCCCGCTTGCAGATGAGGAAGGAAAGACGTTACTTGCTTCTAGCTTTATTAAGAAAATAAAAAGAATGTTCCCTGATGTGAAAGATACATTTATTACGAACGACGTAAATGATTTATCACGTTCGGAACAAATTTCATATGTAGCAACACCAGAAGTAACGTTGTCATATGTTATGCAGCAACTTCAAACATGGAAGCGATATGGATTTGAAGGCAACTTAGACTTTTGGTGGGATGTATATAATTTCTACGTTACTTCAGATGAATGGAAGCAAAAAAGTAGCCGCGTATTATCAAGCTTATTCTACCGAAATCGTGCGCAAAAGCTAAGTACAGCTGTAAGTAGAGATTTATATGGAGACAAAATAAAAGGAAGCGTTTCTCGTATGGAATTATTTAACCGTTGTGCGTACGCTCATTTTGCGCAGCACGGTTTATCGTTAAGAGAGCGTGATATTTTCAAACTGGATGCGCCAGATATTGGGGAACTATTCCATGCAGCACTGAAGAGAATTGCGGACAGGCTATTACGTGAAAACCGTACTTGGGCGGATTTATCAATAAAAGAGTGTGAGCATCTTTCTGCTGTAGTAATAGAAGAAATTGCACCGTTATTACAAAGACAAATTTTATTAAGTTCAAACCGTCATTTCTATTTAAAACAAAAACTACAACAAATCATTTTCCGTACGTCAATCATTCTTCGTGAGCACGCGAAATCGAGTGGTTTCGTACCAGTTGATTTAGAAGTACCATTCGGTATGGGCGGTACAGGATCGCTTCCGCCAATGGAATTCTCATTACCAAATGGTGTGAAGATGGAAGTAGTTGGCCGTATTGACCGTGTTGATAAGGCAGAAGATGAAAACGGAACATTCCTACGTATTATTGACTATAAATCAAGCTCAAAAGCGTTAGACTTAACGGAAGTGTATTACGGATTAGCACTTCAAATGTTAACGTATTTAGATGTTGTTACTTCAAATGCGCATACGTGGATGAAAAAAGGCGGCACGGCATCACCAGCTGGTGTATTGTATTTCCACATTCATAACCCAATTGTGGAGGTAAAAGGTGACGCATCTGAAGCAGAAATTGAAAAGGAAATTTTAAAGAAATTCAAAATGAAAGGTCTCGTACTAGGAGATGCTGACGTTGTTCGTTTAATGGATAATAAACTTTCAACAGGAAGCTCTGATATTATTTCTGCTGGTCTGAAAAAAGACGGTAGTTTTAGTGCGCGTTCAAGTATTGCAAGTGAACAAGAGTTTAACGTCCTGCAAAAATACGTACACCATACGTTTGAAAATATCGGAAAAGACATTACAGAAGGCGTTATCGATATTGCTCCTTACAAAAAGGGGAATAAAGCGGCGTGTACGTTCTGTAACTTCAAATCTGTTTGCCAGTTCGATGAATCACTTGAAGATAACCAGTTCCGTACGTTAAAAGATATGAAAGATAGTGAAGCGATGGAGAAAATTAGAGAGGAGGTTGGCGGAGAATGATGGAAAATTGGCCTAAAAAACCAGAAGGTAGTCAATGGACAGATGACCAGTGGAAAGCCGTTGTAGCGAACGGACGTGATATTTTAGTCGCGGCAGCAGCTGGTTCAGGGAAAACAGCAGTATTAGTTGAACGTATTATTAAAAAGATTATAAATGAAGAAAATCCAGTCGATGTCGACCGCCTGCTCGTTGTAACATTTACGAATGCAGCGGCGCAAGAGATGAAAAACAGAATTGGGGAAGCGTTAGAAAAAGTATTAATTGATGAGCCTGGCTCTCAGCACATCCGAAAGCAGCTGAGCTTATTAAATAAAGCTTCCATTTCAACGATCCATTCCTTTTGTTTACAAGTTATTAGAGGATACTATTACATGCTTGATGTTGATCCTCGTTTCCGCATAGCGAATCAAACAGAAAATGAACTATTAAAAGAAGAAGTGCTAGATGACATATTAGAAGAAGAGTATGGAATTGAAGATAATACGATATTCTTTGAACTTGTTGATCGTTATACGAGTGACCGTAGTGACGATGATTTACAACGTATGATTTTAGCGCTTCATACAGAATCAAGAGCACATCCAAATCCGGAAAAATGGCTTGATAAATTAGTAGAAGCATACGATGTGGAAGGAAAGACAATTGAAGATTTAGTGTACGCTTCCTACTTATTAGAAGATGTGAAATTCCAACTTGAAACAGCAGAACAGCATATTCGTAAAGCGACAGAGCTCGCAATGCTCCCTGACGGTCCAGCGCCTCGCGTTGAAACACTGCAAGCGGATTTAGCTTTACTTGGAACGTTATCATCAGCTGCTCGTGAGTCATGGACAAGCGTGTATGAAGCGATGCAAAACGTATCGTGGCAAACGTTAAAGCGTATTAAGAAAAGCGATTACAACGAGGATATTGTCAAACAAGTAGACTCTCTTCGTAATAAAGCGAAAGATGAAGTGAAGAAATTACAAGAAGAGCTATTTAGTCGCAAACCTGAAAGTTTCTTACGAGATTTTCAAGATATGCATCCTGTATTAGAAAAGCTTGTTCAGCTCGTAAAAGTATTTACAGAGCGTTTCCAAGCGATGAAGCGAGATAAAGGAATGGTCGATTTCACAGATTTAGAGCATTTCTGTTTACAAATTTTAAGTGAACAAAGTGAAAATGGTGAAATGAAGCCATCAGCAGTAGCGCTTCAATATCGCAATAAATTTGCTGAAGTATTAGTCGATGAATATCAAGATACGAACTTCGTACAAGAATCGATTATTAAGTTTGTAACGAAAGATTCTGAGAGTGAAGGAAACTTGTTCATGGTAGGTGACGTGAAGCAGTCGATCTATCGTTTCCGACTAGCAGAACCAGGATTATTCTTAGGAAAGTATAAACGCTTCACGCAAGAAGGATTAGGCGGCGGAATGAAGATTGATTTAGCGAAAAACTTCCGTAGTCGTCATGAAGTGTTAGCGGGTACGAACTTTATTTTTAAACAAATTATGGGCGAAGAAGTTGGGGAAATTGATTACGATGCTGACGCTGAATTAAAGCTAGGTGCTAGTTATCCAGAAGGTGAAGATGTAGCGGCTGAGCTATTATGTATTCAGCAAACGGAAGAAGAGGTAATAGATGGAGAAGAAGGTGCGGAAGTAGAAAAAGCGCAGCTTGAAGCTCGTCTTATGGCGCAGCGCATTAAAGCGATGGTCGATTCAGGTTATGAAGTGTATGATCGTAAAACGGATAGTATGCGCCCTGTACAATACCGCGACTTCGTTATTTTACTTCGCTCCATGCCGTGGGCACCGCAAATTATGGAAGAGTTAAAATTGCAAGGAATTCCAGTATACGCTGATCTTGCGACTGGTTACTTTGAAGCGACAGAAGTAAATATAATGATGAACGTATTCCGCGTGATCGATAATCCGATGCAAGATATTCCGCTTGCAGCAGTACTTCGTTCACCAATCGTTGGATTAAATGATGAAGAACTTGCAACGCTTCGTGCTCATGGGAAGAAAGGCTCGTTTTATGAAGTAATGAGCTCCTTCTTAAAAGGGGCACCGCTTGAAGAAGAAAAAGAACTACATGACAAATTAGAATGGTTCTACAACTTACTGCAAGGATGGCGTGAATTCGCGCGCCAACAGTCTCTTTCTGATTTAATTTGGAAAGTGTACGGTGAGACAGGTTATTATGACTTTGTCGGTGGTTTACCAGCTGGAAAGCAAAGGCAAGCAAACCTGCGTGTACTATATGACCGCGCAAGACAATATGAAGCAACATCGTTTAGAGGACTATTCCGCTTCTTACGCTTTATTGAGCGTATTTTAGAACGCGGTGATGATATGGGTACGGCGAGAGCTTTAGGTGAACAAGAAGATGTCGTTCGCATTATGACAATTCATAAAAGTAAAGGACTTGAGTTCCCAGTCGTATTCGTAGCTGGACTAGGTCGCCGCTTTAATACACAAGACCTAATGAAGCGTTTTTTACTGCATAAAGACTTCGGTTTTGGTTCGCAATTTATCGATCCTCGTAAACGAATTAAATATACGACATTATCGCAACTTGCGATTAAGCGTAAAATGAAAATGGAATTAATCGCGGAAGAAATGCGTGTATTATACGTAGCGTTAACACGTGCAAAAGAGAAGTTAATTTTAATTGGAACGGTTAAGGATGCAAATAAAGAAATGGAAAAATGGCTGGATGCGAGGGAGCATAGTGAATGGTTATTACCAGATCATATACGTGCCGGAGCGTCTTGTTATTTAGACTGGATTGCACCTTCCTTATATAGACATCGTGATAGTGAAATACTTCTTGAATTAGGACAAGGGAGCATTCCAGATGAAATTTATGGATACGACACGAGCTGGAAAGTAGAAGTTGTTGACGGTAACACGTTACTCGCGCCAGAACCCGTTCAAGAAGAGAAACAAGAATTATTAGAAGCACTTCGTGAGAAAAAAGCTGTTCCCCTGCAAAGTGAACGAAAAGAAGAAGTGTATGATAGATTAATGTGGAAGTACGGATATGAGGAAGCAACATCTCATCGTGCGAAACAGTCTGTTACAGAAATAAAGAGAAATTATCAATCTGAAGAAGGTAGCGATAACGCCTTTATTAAAAAATTACGTGCACCAATTCAAACACGTCCTCGTTTTATGGAGAAAAAGGGATTAACATACGCAGAGCGCGGAACAGCAGTACATGCCGTTATGCAGCATGTTGATTTGAAGAAGCCGATTACAGAAGAAGTGATTCGGGAGCAAATTGCTGGAATGGTAAATAAAGAATTATTAACATTCGAGCAGGCGGAAGAAATTGCAATTGAAAAAGTGATTTCATTCTTTGACAGTGACCTAGGTAAAAGGGTATTAGCGGCGAAAAGTGTTGAGCGTGAAGTACCATTTACGATGATGCTTGCAGCAGAAGAAGCATATCAAGATTGGCAAGGGAAGAGCGGGGAATCCATTCTTGTCCAAGGGGTTATTGACTGCATGATCGAAGAGGAAGATGGTATTACGTTAATCGACTTCAAAACGGATACGATTGCAGGGAAATTCCCAGGCGGATTTGATCAAGCGAAACCAATTTTAGAAGAGCGATATAAAGTGCAACTTTCGTTATATGCAAAAGCGCTCGAGAAAAGCTTACAACACCCTGTGAAAGAGAAATGTTTATACTTCTTTGATGGTAATCATGTTGTAAAAATCGAAGAATAAAGGAACTTGAAAATGGCAACAGAAAAAACGTTAAGAACGTGTGAAAAAGGACATGAATACTACAAAAGTAGCGATTGTCCAACTTGCCCAACTTGTGAGAACGAGAGAGCGCCGAAAGAAGGTTTTCTCGCTCTTCTTTCAGCACCAGCAAGAAGGGCGCTAGAACATCATGGAATTTACACTGTAGAAAAACTCTCAAAGTATAGTGAGAAAGAAATTTTAAAATTGCATGGTATGGGACCTGCGTCGATGCCAAAGCTTAGAAAAGCTTTGGAAGAGAGTGGTTTATCATTTAAATAAAATGAAACAGTAAACAGTGGAGATTTTGATAATATCAAATGAGGTAAAAGAAAAAAGTAGGAGATATTCTCCTACTTTTTTTACGCTGTTCCAATCTGATCTTGATCCGCCACATCAGAATCAAATGTATTTGTTGCACTAACACCGTTAAACGTATTCACGACAAATCCAACATTGGAAGCTCCGGAACCATTATAAGCTTTCGTATTTTCTTTCGGAGACACGTTATAAAAATCCCCTAAATTGAAAGAACCATTACTGTTTTGAACGACGAGATTTCCAACAACGGAAGGCATACCATCCACCTACTTTACTAAGCTTTTTAATTACTATATGAATTATGGAGCGGAAGGTTCATCCGTAATATATTGGCGAATTTGCATAATACGAGAGTTATTAAAAACATAATCAACATTTCCAATTTGAAAGCAACCGGAATTTAAAAGTGTTCGTAATTCAACGTCATTCACTTCAATAAAAGGGCATTCATTTACAATGTTTAATGTCACGTCTGTCGTTCGTTTTGGGATTGTGATGTGTTCATCTGTAAAGATTTCAAATGCGTCTAAGCGACCTTCGTCTTTTATATAACAAGGAATTTCCCGGTGGACGGCAAGAGATCTACTTTTTAATTCCATTTGATTGGCGTCTCCAACTTGAAATACGGCAGAAATCCCTAAAGAAATAATAGAAACATTTTGGACAACAGACACATGATGTAACATAATTTCTCAGTCTCCTTAACCTGGAGTAGGAGGGACATCTGTTACTAATGGTACAAATGGCCCCTCTGTAACAGTTTCGAATGGTGTATCAAGAATAGAAGATAGTATGAGGAAATTTGCATCCCCAATTAAAAAGAGTGCGGACGACGATACACCGTTCATTTTAATCTGTCCGACCTTTAATTCACGATTTACAACGTTAACATTCATACATACTTACTCCTTTCGGAAATTGCCCGGTATGTGTTGAATAAAAGAGAGGAAGGCTTTGTCGATATCATGTTTCATAGCTTGAATAATGATATCTCGTAAATAATCTGGATCTGTTGAAATCCCTTCATGTGATTGCGCTTGTGATAAGTAATAAGGGAGTCTATGCTCCATCTGTTTTTTGATGTCGTCAACCATCATTTGTCGATACATTTCATCGAGTGGCGTTCTCTCTTCTTGTTCAAAATGGAGAATTCGATTATATGCTTCTTCATCTAAGTAGCGATGCATTTCCTGAAGAATGCCTTGGTAAAAATCTGGATTTGTGTCGGTTTCAGGATTGACCTTCAAAGTTTCTGTATCTACTTGAAAATCTTCAATTTGTTGTCCTTTTGCTGAAAACGGATTTAAACCAATATTTAAAGTGCCATTTAAATTTTCTACTTTTAATTGATCGAATTTGTATTCCACTTTTCCTACAGAAGAGGAGGGGCGATTTTTTAATTCGTTAAGCTCTTCTTGTAATAGACGTACTTGATCTTCTAAATTCAGGATGGCTGTTTGTTGTGCTTGAAGAGCTTGTTGAAGTTGGTGTAAGTAAGTATATATATCTTGATTCATTTTGTGAAACCTCCTTTTCAATAGGGAGGGTAAATATATTCCTGCTATATATATTTATGACAAGGATGTCTTAAGAAGAACTAGTTGATGGTTTGATAGAAATAATTTGTCCTTTCGCCTGTAATGGGCGAAGGGGCTCTGTAAATCCGCCAGTATTTGAGAATTTAGATAGTGCTTTAATACTTCCAGCAGTACCAATTTGGAATACAGAAGAGGTTGTAATGCTATCAATTTTAATGCTGTTAATGATGATACTTTGGTTTACATAAAAATTCAATACAATCGCCTCCTCTAAGTTGAACCAATTATCGCTTGATCAATGACATCTGAATCATTGACAGTCGTTGCGCTTTGATAATTGTAGACAGAAACGTTATCCCCAACATTAAAAGAGCCGGCCCCAGCGAAAGCACGTGAATAACTAATAGGCCTAATCGCAAATACATCTCCAATATGAAAAATACCACTTGATCCAATATTGACGATACGAATATGTCCGACCATAGCTGGCATACAAAACACCTTTCGTTTTTAAAGTTTTCTTTTCTACTATTGTATGGGCGTTTTCAATAAAATGTGTGTTTTTTTGAAATAAAAGAAACACACACGTTATTGCGTGTGTGTATCGAGTGTTTGATTAGGGTGAAAATCCGTATGTACATGCCAAATTGCATTTAAGAGCCTGTCCAGTTCTTGGCTACAATCCACTGTTTTTTGGGAAGTCATTCCGTAGCGTTCAGCAAAATAAATCATTTTTTCACGTTTTTTTTCAATCGCTTGCTCAAACATTGAAATCGGCTCCATCTCTAAATGAAATTTTTGGTATATATGTAGTACATATTATACAAAAAAAACATAAAAAAGAAATGCATTCGCTAAAAAAAGTAAAATTTCTACATTTTATGCCAAATGATAAAGGAGTAACGAATCGGATATGAGAAGAATATTGTAAAAATTAGCGTGTATGAGAAGGTTTTTTTCTTGCGGATGCGAATACAATTAAAGTGTATGAGTTTTAGGATGGAGAGTGGAAATATTGCGTTTGGTAACGGCGAAAAAAGATGAAAAGGTATTTGTAGGTATTGTGGATGAAGAGGAAGAAAAGGTATTGCATGTAAGAGAAGCGCAAAGACAAAAAGGGGAAAAGGTTACGATTCCAATTACAATGTTAGAGTGTATTGAAAGAGGAACCGAATGTGTTGAAAAAATGTGTGAAATTGTCAATTGGGCGAAGGAAAATGAAGGAACGGCGTATTACCCGTTAACTGAGGTGAAAATATTAGCACCAATTCCAAGGCCAAGGAAGAATATTTTGTGCGTTGGAAAAAATTATCGTGAGCATGCGATAGAAATGGGCGGAGTAGAGTCAATTCCAGAAAATATAATGATCTTTACGAAAGCGCCAACGACAGTTATTGGCATGGATGAAAAAATTAATAGTCATCCCCACGCAACGAATGAACTAGACTATGAAGGAGAACTAGCTATCATCATTGGTAAGCGAGGGAAACAAATAAAAAAAGAAAAAGCACTTGAGCATGTTTTTGGTTATACCATTATAAATGATATAACTGCTCGCGACATTCAAAGAAAGCATAAACAATTTTTCCTTGGAAAAAGTTTCGATACATTTTGTCCGATGGGACCGTATTTAATTCATAAATCGATGATTAGTGCGCCAAATGCGTTACACATTGAAACGGTAGTAAATGGGGAAGTAAGACAAACTTCAAATACAAATAAAATGATTTTTTCAATAGAAGAAATCATTTCAACGATAAGTAAAGGAATGACATTAGAACCAGGAGATATTATCGCAACAGGAACCCCGGCTGGTGTTGGAAAAGGTTTCACACCACCGAAGTTTTTGCATGCCGGTGATGAAGTAGTCATTACAGTAGAAGGAATTGGTACTTTGCGAAATGTAGTGAAGTGAAGAAAAGGGCTATCTTATAAATAGATAGCTCTTTTCTATGGTCTTGGGTGATAGAGGTAATCGATAACGGAAAAAGTGTAAAGACCAATGACTGCAAGTGTACAAATGCCAAATAGTATAACCGTAAGTGCGCTTTTTTCGCGTCCAAAACCAATGATAGTAAGAATAACAGTAGTCCAAAATGATGCTTTCAGTAGTGTGAATGTAGTGGGAGTTGAGTAGTGACTAAGCGATGTTACGGAAAGTAGGAAGCCAAAGAATGTAACTAAAAGAAAAGTTGTAGCTAAATAGTTAATATGTTTGCCGTATCTTAATAACATATCGCACCTCCTTTTCGATTTTAAAATACAGAAAATTACAATTTTATTTTAGTATAAATCAATATAAAATGAAAGAGGTTGTCCCAACATGTAGGACAACCTCTCTATTATTACGATAATACAGCTTTAATTTTTTGGAATGCCCACTCTAAATCTTCTTCAGAGATTACTAGAGGTGGTGCGATACGAATTACGTTTTCGTGTGTTTCTTTACATAATAGACCCGCTGCTTTTAGTTGTTCACAGTAAGGACGAGCTGGCTCGTTTAATTCGATACCGATAAATAAGCCTTTACCACGAACTTCAGTAATCATTGGGTTATCAATTTCTTTTAATTGTCCAACTAATTTTTCACCTAATTGAAGAGAACGCTCTGTTAATTTTTCTTCTTCTAACACTTCAAGAGCTGCGATAGAAACAGCACATGCAAGTGGATTACCACCGAATGTAGAACCGTGAGAACCTGGCTCAAATACACCTAAAATGTCGCGGTTTGCTGCAACGCAAGAGATTGGGAATACGCCGCCGCCAAGTGCTTTACCAAGTATGTACATGTCAGGAGTTACACCGTCCCAGTCACAAGCAAATACTTTACCAGTACGACCTAAGCCAGTTTGGATTTCATCTGCTACGAATAAAACGTTTTCTTTTTTACATACTTCAAGAGCTTCTTTTAAGAAACCAGCTGGTGGGATGTTAATTCCTGCTTCACCTTGGATTGGCTCTAAAATGAATGCAGCTGTGTTTGGTGTAATAGCAGCTTTTAACGCTTCTAAATCACCGTAAGGAATTACAACGATGCCAGGAAGCATTGGACCGAATCCACGCTTGTACTCTTCGTTTGAAGACATAGAAACAGCACCCATCGTACGTCCGTGGAAGTTATCTTCACAAACGATAATTTCAGCACGGTTTGCTTCTACTTTCTTCACATCATAAGCCCATCGGCGAGCTGTTTTAATTGCAGTTTCAACAGCTTCTGCACCTGTATTCATTGGAAGTACCATTTCTTTATTAGTTAGTTTCGCAACTTTTTCGTACCAAGGACCTAATTGATCGCTATGGAAAGCACGAGAAGTTAACGTAACACGATTAGCTTGGTCAATTAAAGCGTTAATAATTTTTGGGTGACGATGACCTTGGTTTACTGCAGAATATGCACTTAATAAGTCCATATAGCGGTTTCCTTCAGGGTCTTCTACCCAAACGCCTTCTGCTTTAGAAATAACGATTGGAAGTGGGTGATAGTTATTTGCCCCGTATGTGTCTGTAAGTTCGATAATATCCTTAGTTTGAATCATGATTGTTCCCCCTTTTGTTATTACAAGAAGTTTGTAAATACTCTAAATATTATATCATTTAAATGTAAAAAAGCGAAACATTTCCTGAAAATAAATGAACATGTTATCATATAGAATGAAAAAGTGTGAAAAGAGGAGGCAAGGGATACGATGGTACATATGCATATTACAGCATGGGCGTTAGGTTTAATTTTATTCTTCGTTGCGTATTCACTTTATTCAGCAGGAAGAAAAGGT
The DNA here is from genome assembly GCF_022663305.1 of Bacillus cereus group sp. BfR-BA-01408. Classification (NCBI taxonomy): domain Bacteria; kingdom Bacillati; phylum Bacillota; class Bacilli; order Caryophanales; family Bacillaceae; genus Bacillus; species Bacillus cereus group sp. BfR-BA-01408. Next base: position 34,360 of record NZ_JAKUFF010000051.1, read on the forward strand.
AAAGGTGTACATATGGGGCTTCGCCTAATGTATATCTTCATTATTGTGACGGGATTCATGTTGTACATGAGTATTGTGAAAACAGCAACAGGTAGCATGCACATGTGGTACGGTTTAAAAATGTTAGCTGGTATATTAGTAATCGGTGGAATGGAAATGGTTCTTGTAAAAATGAGCAAAAACAAACCAACAGGGGCGGTTTGGGGCTTATTTATTGTCGCGCTAGTAGCGGTAATTTATCTAGGACTGAAATTACCGATTGGTTGGAAAGTATTCTAATAAAGAAAATAAAACCACCTTATAATCTCAAAGACTTGGGAGATAAGGTGGTTTTTTATTTTATGTCGCATCGATATGCAATTCTTCTCCGTTCACTTTTGTAAAACGAAACATATTTTTATTTGATGTAGCGTGACGAACGAAATGGTGCTGTAGTGTACAAATCATCTCTTCGTTATCAAACAAAAGAATATTTACTCCTTCGCATGCCTCCTCTTTCGGTAA